>JACZJL010000098.1 GCA_014860585.1 Bacteroidales bacterium
GAATTTAAGAAAATGGTTAACCTGTTTAGCGGCATCCAGGGCTTGATCTGGATTGTTGGCATTGGAACCCTCCTCGCCGGAATTGTCGGGGTGAGCAATATCATGATGATCATAGTAAAGGAACGAACCCAGGAAATCGGCATTCAGCGGGCAATTGGAGCAACGCCATTAGCCATCATCGCACAGATTATCACCGAATCGGTTTTTCTTACAGCCATTGCAGGCTATATCGGGCTGGTTTTCGGGGTGGCTATTATTGAAGGGGTAAACTTCTGGCTGTCTCAATCCGGGGCATCAACGGGTATGTTCAGCAATCCTTCGGTAGATTTTGGCGTGGCCGTAAAAGCGCTGATCGTATTGATTATTAGTGGCGCTATGGCCGGTATGATCCCAGCCAGACGGGCGGTGAGCATCAAACCCATTGATGCATTGAGGGATGAATAATTGAATATGAATATTAACACAAATTAAATAAAGAACATGAAAACCTTTTTCAAAATCCTTTTAGGTGTGGTTGTCCTCGGCGTTTTCGGCTACACATTTTTCTTCCTGTATCAGAAGTCACAGGCCAAACCAATAGTTTATGAAACGATTACACCATTCAAGGAAACGATCATCAAAAAAACCGTAGCAACCGGGTCAGTGATTCCCCGAAAAGAAATCGCCATAAAACCACAGGTTTCAGGCATCATTGAAGAATTATACGTAGAGCCGGGAAAATATGTAAACAAAGGCGATTTGATTGCAAAAGTCAGGATCATTCCCAATATGATCAACCTGAGTAACGCGGAGTCACGGGTAAAACAGTCTAAAATATCTCTTCGGGCAGCGCAGATCGAGTACGACCGCATGAAAGATCTTTTTGATAAAAAAGTAATTCCTGCAGCTGAATTTGAACCGGTGGAAACAGCTCTTAACCAGGCAAGCCAGGAGGTAGAAGCCGCCGAAGACAACCTTGCACTGATCAAAGAGGGGCAGACAAAAAATATGGGCGCCACCACCAACACCCTTATTCGCTCGACCATTGACGGAATGATCCTCGATGTGCCTGTGGAGGTAGGAAACTCAGTAATTGAGTCCAACACGTTTAACGAAGGCACTACCATTGCAAATGTAGCCGACATGGGCGACATGATCTTCGAAGGAAAAGTGGACGAAACCGAAGTGGGAAAAATAAAGGAAGGGATGGAGCTGATCCTTACGGTTGGCGCTATAGAGGAGGAAAAATTCATTGCCATTCTCGAACACATCTCTCCAAAAGGATTTGAAGAAAACGGCGCCATTCAGTTCAAGATCAAGGCTGCCGTTTCTCTTCGGAAAGATATCTTTGTAAGGGCCGGCTATTCTGCCAATGCCGACATCGTCCTGGCCCGCGCCGATTCGGTGATGGTGATCTCCGAAAGTCTCCTCAAATTTGAAAAAGACTCGGCCTATGTTGAAGTGGAAACTGAACCCCAGGTTTTCGAACAACGATTTGTCAAAACAGGCCTTTCCGACGGCATCAATATCGAGATTAAAGAAGGCCTCGCAATGGAAGACAAAATCAAAAGCAAGGAAGCCGAGCAGAAATAATTCAGCATAAAACCCTGTCAGGAGTTACGCAAACTGACAGGTTTAAAGTATTTCTTGTAAAGCATAACCTGACAGCATCTCTAAGACCTGTCAGTGTAATCGAACACCAAACCTACTTATTATACATCAGGTGCAAATTAACCAGTTCCCCTCCAATATTAAATTCGCTTACCAGTGCTCCATTCAGATCGTAAACCAACACTTTTCCGGCTGCAATCATCCAGATGGTCCGACTGATATCTTCGTAGCGAATGATTCTGACATCCGGCACGGAGATAAAAGAAGTGAATGATTTCTGGTAATCGTACATATAAACTCCGCTATCAAACGCCAAGAGAATCCTTCCCGGTGAAATTGCTTCGGCAGCAATGATCGGTTTCGCAGGCATATCGAAAGGCTGATAGGGGAAGTTTAGCATTCCGTTTGCCGGATCAAACCGCCGGACATAGGCATTCCCTCTTTGGTTGTTGCCAAGAATCAAAATATTTCCCGGCTCCGGATCAGTAAAAATGACCGGAATAATGTCAGAATGAGTGGCATTCACCAGCCCGCCTGCATCAAGATAAAAAACCTCAATCCAGTGCACGAGGTAACTGCTTTTCTGAAGTGCGGCTGTTACCAGGTATTTATCAGTAGAAAAAAGGAGATAAGAATAAGTATCCGGGGTAATTTGCGTACTTACCCCTTTCTGGCCGGTCATTGACCACCTGCCTGTGTACCCGTCCCACAATCCGGCAAAAACCTGGTTTCCCATTGCTTTCAAACAGGTAAAATAAGGTTGAACCGGGTTGGGTATTATTGGCGATGCCCAATTGATGGTCATGGTTTCGGTATCAAAAGCGGTCAGGTCTCCCCAATGTATGCCGGCAATAAAAAATTGCTTTGACGAAGAAGAAACATCCGATCCGGCATAATCACCGTCAAAAACCGTTGTCAACTGGTCACCCATTGCCGGATTGAACCGGTGAATCCTTTGAACGGTCTGTGCTTCATGCTGCACAACAAAAATATGTGTCAGCTGCCGTTCGATTTCGTGAACATAAACTGTCCGGTAAGCCCTGGTATAAATCTCCCCTTCCCGCGCTTCGGCCATCAGTCGATAATTCCCGGTGCTTAGCGTTTCATTGCTGATCACATAATAGAGAGTGGTTTCAACGCCGGTTTTAAAGTTTTCAAGCACCAATGAAGGAACGACAGGAGTTGATGATTCGTCCTGCAGATTAATTTTCAGGGCAATTTCGGATTGATTCCAATTCACCCGGATTGTGATGGGAATGGTGTCGAAAACGTCATAGGAAGCATTGCTGGCCGGCCCGATAAATTGAACCTCAGGGAAAATCTCCTCCGCTTCTTTTTTGCATGAAAAAAGAAACGACAGGGAAAAAAACAGGAAGATGAAAAAGCGAAACCGGCAATGCATAATAGATAAAACTGTATTTTTACCTCAAAATTAAAAACATTACCCAATATGCTGAAAAACCTCAACCTCGACAACGTCCTTTTCCTTGATATTGAGACTGTTCCGCAATATGTTGATTACAACGCATTACCCGGTCATTTCAAAAAACTGTGGGACGAAAAGGCAGGCCGGCTCAGACAGGGAGAAACCCAGGAAACGCCGGAAGACCTTTACCGTCGTGCCGGGATTTACGCTGAATTCGGCAAGATCATCTGCATTTCAACAGGCTTTATCACCGGATCACAGTTCAGGATAAAATCTTTTTACGGGGATGATGAGCGGGAGTTGCTGGCCGGATTTTCAGGATTGCTCAACCGTCACTACAATACACTGCAACACCTTCTGTGCGGCCATAATGGCAAAGAGTTCGATTTCCCCTACATCGCCCGCCGGATGCTGGTCAACAAGCTCCCGTTGCCCGAAATCCTTAACCTGGCCGGGAAAAAACCATGGGAGGTGCAGCACCTCGACACCATGGACTTATGGCGTTTTGGCGATTATAAAAGTTATACCTCGCTCAACCTCCTCACTGCCATTTTCGGCATCCCCAGCCCTAAAGACGACATTGACGGCAGCCAGGTGTACGACATTTACTGGAAAGAAAAAGACCTCGAACGGATCGTTACCTATTGCCAGAAGGATACCCTTGCCGTTGCCCAGGTGCTACTCAGCTACCTCGGCAAACCACTGATCAGGGAAACGGAGGTGTTTGTGGTGTGATTAATAGTGATTGAATAAAGTTTTAACCACTTTTTTTATTAATCGGTGTAAAATTGGGTAAAGGCACAAAATCCCACATTTGTTAAGCTATTTTTTGGCAAATATTATCTTGGATAATATAAATCGTGTATTAAATTTGCCATCCGAATTGCCTACACATTAATTTTTAAAATGTCAAAATACCGCAAACTCTCTGCTATCCTGGTTTTTTTGAGCATTGGCAAAATGTTGCATGCAACAGATTTTGACATTTCCAATATTCCTGCTGAATTCCTGAAAGACGCCAATTCAGTTGTCCGCTACAAAAATGTTTCGATAGTCATCAGCAGCAAATACGAGATGACGGAGACCTATGCATGGGCGATTACAGTCTTGAATGCCGCCGGAAATGATCATGTTAACCCGCGGTCATCCTTTAGCTCGGGTGAGAAAATCATTTCAATTTCGGCAGTCGTTTATGATGCAAACGGGAAAGAAATCAGGCAGTTTAAACCGAAAGATGCCAAAGATGTAAGCGCGGTAAGTTCAATGTCCATTTTTGTGGACGATCGCATCATGTTTTTCGATTATACACCGGCTTCTTACCCCTATACTTTCGAATTTAAGGTTGTCCGGAAAGGCTCAAATACCGCATTTATTCCTGCCTGGACGCCAATTGAAAACGAGTTTCAGAGTATTATCAACAGTAACTATGAATTGAGTTACCCTCCAGAATGGAAGCTTCGGACATCCGAGTATAATTTCACCCCATTTGATATTCAAAAAGAGGAAACACCAGGGCGTTATTCTTTATCGGCCAAACATTTAAAAGCCATTCAGTCAGAGTATCGCAGTCCGTCTTTTGAAGTCTTTTTGCCTGTGGCAAGGGTATCGCTCAATCATTTCAAACTTGAAGGAATTGTCGGACATGCCGAGGGTTGGGAAGATTTTGCCAGTTGGTACCGCAACAATCTGCTTGTTGAAACTGATTTTATTCCGGCATCTGTAAAAAATGAAGTGCTGAATCTGATTGAAGGGGTCACTGATTCCGTTGAGATAGCCAGAATAATTTATGAATATGTTCAGGCAAAAACCCGCTATGTGAGTGTCTCGATAGGGATTGGAGGATGGAAACCAATGTCAGTTGAAAGTGTTGCCAGAACGGGTTATGGCGATTGCAAAGCGTTATCCTACTTCACTGCCATGCTGCTTAGAATGGCGGGCCTGCCGGCTTATTATACCATTGTTTATGCAGGAACCAAACCGCAAAACATTGATACGACGCAGGTAACTATTCAGGGCAATCATGTTATTGTTTGCGTACCTCTGATCGACACCACCATCTGGTTGGAAACCACAAGCCACTCTGTTCCTTTCGGTTATCTTGGAACAAACACCGACAACCGGTATGTGATTTGTTTATCAGATGAAGGCGCTTATATTCTTAAAACCCCCGATTATCCTGACTCACTCAACTTGCAGGAAACCTCGGCAACAATTGATTTGAAGTCCGACGGATCTTTTTCAGCAGAAATCTTCATGAAGTCCGAAGGCACGCAGTACGAACTGAAGGATTGGCTGACCGAAGTAAAATCGGAAGAAAGGGATAAACACTATCAGCAATACTGGAACTATTTTCAAGGACTTAAACTGAATGAAGTTAAGATTGGGGCCGATAAAAAAAAGATTCATTTTAAGGAAGAGATAAAACTGGAGGTTCTTGCCTACGGATCATTGACAGGCAGCAGGATGTTGGTAACAACCAATTTCTTTAACCGGAATCAGAGTGTTCCGCCCCGCTATAATGATCGGAAGTATCCACTTGAAATCCAGAGAGGGTATCTTGACAAAGACAACTATGTGATTAAAATCCCGGAAGGGTTCGTTTTAGAAGTGATTCCCGAAACAATCTTCATTGACAATCAATTTGGATATTACAGTCTGTCAGTTGAAGCTTATGATAAGGAAACCATTGGAGTTAAGAGGGAGTTGCTGGTAAGAAGAGGCTTATTTCCTCCCGATCTTTACCAGGAATACTATGAGTTTCGGAAGATTATTCAACGCCATGATCAGTCAAAATTCGTATTAATAAAAAAATAGGTCATGAAAAAGGTTGTCATTATTGCAGCGCTTGTTTTTCTCACAGGCCAATTCATTTCTGCACAAGATGTTAAGTTTAGAAAAGTAAGTAAGGAAGAACTTGAGGCTACAACTCATTCGCGCGACGCTGAAGCCGCCGCCGCCATTCTTTATCAAAGTTGCAGGGGATATTATGTTTACAGCGACAATGAGGGATGGTTCAATCTCTACACTTACGTTCATCAGCGGATTAAGATTTATAAAAAGGAAGGAATGTCGTGGGCCGACTTCTCCATCCCGTATCACACCAAGGGTAATTTTAGCAAATTTAAAGCCTACACCTACAACTATTCAGATGGGAAAATCGTAGAAGAAAAATTGGACAGCAAAGCTGTGTTCACCGAAGAATTATCGAAGTCGCTAAAAAGGAGAAAGTTTGCCATGCCTGCAGTTTTGCCGGGTTCGGTGATTGATATTGAATACGAGTTGGTTGAGCCGTCCACCATTGCCCTGAGGCCTTTTTACTTTCAGTATGATGTCCCGGTTGATTTCTGTCAGTATGAGGTTCAAATCCCTGAATATTTCAGGTTTAATAAAACCATGAAAGGAAAACCGCTGACCATGAACGTGAAAAGTGATGAAATGTATGGGACAATCAGCTCAGCAGGAAGTACTAGTTTTTCGATAACCGGGAAGTCCTCTTCAACAGCACCAACAACTACTAGATACAGGATCAAAACTGATACGTACGAAGCTGTAAATATTCCGGCGCTCAAAGATGAACCATTCGTTCCTTCAATGAATAACTACCGGGCAGCAGTTTTTTACGAATTGTCCTATATCCAGATTGACGGAGGCGAAGTATTTAATTATTCGAGTTCCTGGAATGAAATAGCTGACAAGTTGATGACCGGTGAGAACTTCGGAACCCAGATCAATATGAGGCTTAATGATCTGAATGGTGTTGTAGAACAGTTTGCAGCACTCCCGCCCGAAGAATGTATGCATGGAATTTATCTGTATGTGCGTAATAACTACTCCTGGAATGGCAATTATGGCGAACAAACCGAATTTGGCCTGCGAAAGTTACTTTCGGAGAAAAGCGGAAACATTGGTGACATCAACCTTTTGCTTATCAATTTGCTCAAAAAAGCAAAATTGGATGTTTCTCCCGTAGTGCTTAGTTCGCGGGAAAATGGCTTTCTCAACATTCAACATCCCACCTATGCCCAGCTCGATTATGTAATTGCTGCTGTTAATCTGAACGATCAGCGCATTTTCTTAGATGCAACAAATGATAATCTCCTTCCCGGTTTTCTGCCCGCAAGAGCGTTAAATCTTGACGGAATTTTGATCAATGATGACCGAACTGCAACAAGGATCGAAATTACCAATCCCAACGCAGGAAGCACCGTCATGTTTTTACTCGCTGAAATGAATGATGATCTTTCTATAAAAAGTCAGGCAAGAATTACTTACCAGAATTATGACGCTGTCGTATTCAGATCAAAATACAAAGATAATGAAAGGGAGGGGGGATATCAAAATAAACTCCATGATCAGTACCCGGATTTGAAAATTGTATCACACAGCCTTGAGGGTATTGACCAGCCTACAAACAAAGTAACCGAATTTGTAGAAATGACCCTGGATGGACATGCTGAGCAGATGGGAGAATTGGTATTCCTGAACCCCATGATGATCTGGCAAAAAACCGAAAATCCGTTTAAACTTGAAGAGCGTGAATTTCCGGTTTTTTACAACAGTACCACGAACGATAAATATACTATTTCGATTAAACTGCCCGCCGGTTATGTTGTGGAAACCCTGCCGGAACAAGTTCGCCTGCTGTTGCCCGACAACCTCGGCAGTTTTCAATATTCGATCACAGACAATGCCGGAACGCTGGTGCTTCAATATCATTACGAAATTGCTGAAGACATCATATCACCGGCACACTACCCTTCGTTAAGATATTTCACCATCATGATGATTGAAAAACAAGCTGAAAAAGTTGTGCTTAAAAAAGTCTAACTTAAAAAGACCGGGCTAAATCATGATCATTCCTCAAACCGTTTAAGTGGATGACCTGCCTGGAACGAGTTTTTAAACAGGCACTAAAATAGCCCGGAAAAGCTTTTTTAGATTTCAGGCGCAATTTGCTGCAAACCCCGTCCAACCGATAAAAGAAAGCAATGACGAAAAAAATGGCCGCCCCGTTGCCAGGGCAGCCACTTTCCCTATGAAGTAACAAAAACTATTGTATCGCTACTTTCTTCACCACGGTCTGGCCACCGGAGGTGTTAACAACGACAGCAAAAAATAGAGTTTGGTTTTTGTAAAAATTCTGAATCCGTATCAAACACTGATTGTAAAAAGAAACATCATTTGTTATTGGTGATAAAAAACGAAATCCCGGTTTGAAGCTGATGAAAATTGTGTGTAATATTTCCGATCTGATGATTAAACCGCCACCGCACAAACACAGTTCCTTTTAGAGAAGATGGTTTCCAAAAACCAAGTATTTCCTGTGAACCAATAATCCTTTTATAGTTTGAATCCGCTAATCCATCTTTTGAATAGGTCACTAATTCTGGGTCATTAAATGCAGGCATGAAATACTGATATTGTGTGGAAAGTGTAAGCCCAAACCTTTCATCAGGGAAGAACTGGATACGGATTATGGGATAAGCAGTAAAATAGTTAACTCCAAAATCATTTATCAGACCAGTATTTGTTACCATACCTTCGTCATTTAAAGATGAAATGGAATCCCTGACAAGCGTGCGTCCGAATTTAAAACCGAAATCTACTTGAAAATGTATCTTAGATTCCGGACTATCAATAAAAAGAAAATTTAAATCCAAACCTAATGATAGCCTCTGATAGTTTAGCATGTCCAAGGGCGATGTTTTTAACGAATTTACCAGAACAGAGCCTGCCAAAGAGTCTGAGGTGATTTTGGAAACTTTTTCTGGAAATAAGTATCGATTGTTTTCCTCAATTTTTGAAATCAGAAATGTTGGTTTAATATATTGAAATGCACCAATTCCTCCCCCGAACATCTGCCTTCTACTAGTACGGAGGACGATTTTCTTAGCAAATTCAACCTGAACTAATCCATTCGGATTGTCGTTCTCAAAACCCATAAAATCGCTGAAAACAATGAATTCAAAAAGCTTGCTGTTTTCTTCTTTTTTTAGCTCAATCTCTTTCCCGCCAAAAGTTCTGTAAACTTCATTTTTAGGACTGTAATCTTTGTTGCTTTGCCTGATGAAATAATCGTAATCCAGCAATTCTCCAAGATTTATAAAATAGCTGGAATCATTTTGGATGGCATCGAATAATACAATATCATCAAACTTTTTAAAATTCCCACGGGTAGAAAATCCGATACCATATTTATTTTCAAAGCGGAATGCATCAGGAATATCTTTTTCATTTGCTTTCCCTTTTACCTTAATGGTTTCAATAAAACCATCCAATACCTCCATTTCAACATCCTCAATGGTTATCTCACCCTTGTCACAATCACAGTTTTCTCCATTTTTGCAAGTATCGCAATCTTGAGAACATTTTTTGCCAATTTTAATCCTCTGTCTCAGTGTCACTGAGTCTGAAATTTTCAATTTCCCGATGACCGGAGCATCATCTTCAGCCTCCAATAAACTTTCAAGACTAATCCTGAAGAATTGCTCTTTAGCGAACTGCTCTATCATATCCTTATAGGTTTGAGAAATATTCTCAAAATCAGGGTAAAGAGATTGCATTTTGTAGGTAAAAATTTCAATGAATGAACTTAATTTTAGCTCGGTTAGGGTGAATTCAGCAATGTTTGAGGCATTATCCAATTGCTGTATGGTAATTTTAATGTCACCATTATCCAACTTTTCAGAGCTCGAAGTATACATCAGGGTATCATTCAACTTAAAGTTTTCCCTGTACTCCTGAGCATATCCCCGGCTAAGAGAAACTGTTAGTAAAACAAAGAGCACCAATTTTAAAATGTAATTCTTTTTCATGTGAATCAGTTGATTATCTGTTATTTTAATAAATTTTTATCGAAATTTTTTGTTTCAAAATGTCCAAATCCTAAAACGACCTTACCGGCCGGACGTGATAATAATTATTCTTCCCGCCAGGAGCTACCGATCCGTTTTCAAACCCCGTTACAAATGCAGCACTGCCAGAATATTCAGTAGAACTACAATAATAGGCATATTGTCCTGATAGTAAAAAACCTCCAATTAACAGTCTGTTTTGATATAGTTCATTTAATTCATCCCTGCTGGGTAAATACCAATCATCATATCCTCCAATAACAAGGTTTGCACAGATGTCAGCAGCGGTAGCCACTGCGCTGCAACCCGCTTCAATATCTGCAGTGTTTTGCATTCCGGTACCCAATGCAGTTCCATCAGCCCCTGTGATTGTGGTGCCGACACAACCCCATGTCGCATAACGATCAAATGGCGCCACAATTAATCCATGCATTACATTGGCATCGTAGCCGGGATCACCCGGTTGCAGGATGTAGGCTATGATACCGCCCTGGTAATAATCACCAACGGATAATACCGGCGATTCTGTGCTTACAGAATTGCTTGTCCAGGAAGTTCCATTGTAAATATTCGATTCATTTGTAGTAAGGTTGAAAATCACCAGCCCCGCTGCCGGCGATGGGATCAAATCCCGCTCTGCCTGGGTCATGCGTGGGAGTAAAAACCCCTTCTCCGTACTTTTCACCTCCAACATGGCTGAAGGATCGGCGCTGCTGCCATCGGTTGAAACGGCTACCTGGGCTTTGATGCTGAGAGCCGCAACCAGCAGTATTGCTGTAATTAGTAGTGTTGCTTTTTTCATTGTATGAATGCTTTATCTGCTTTTTTATTGAATTACTGATTGATCGTCCTTTTAGCCCATAACTCAACATGAGTGCCGGCTGAAAGGACTCCGGCGGTTGGAGCAATAACCAAAGAGGTTATATTGTCAGTAGTATTTTTCCAAACAGAACGATAGAGAACAGATTGAATAGGGTCTGGTTGGTTTAGGTTTATATAAAAAATACTTTCAATGGTCAATAGTCGGGGTCTTGAACTATTTGTTTGCAGAACACCATCACAATATGTCCAATATAAGGATCCACCATAACCTATGCTAAAACCATTCGAGTTCCCAGTATTTGCGGCTACATTTCCAAATTGATTTAACAGATATGTCTGAAAGTAATTGTTTGTTTGATCGTTATTTGGGCGAAGGTTTATGGTGGCATTAACCGAAGGTTTAAACTGCCCAATAATCCTGTATTCCCCATCAGCATTCCCATTCAGCCCGGAGAAGGTAATGTTCGCAGCATCTGTAGCAAGGGTAACTTCATCAATCATCACCCAGGTGGTATAGCTGGTTTTTTCAGCTACGGCTTTCCAGGAAGTTCCGTTGAAATAATAGAAGCCTTCGGTTCCGTCGGTCTGATAAATCATCAGCCCTTCGGCGGGAGTGACAATGTCATCCCGCTCCGCTTCGGTCATGCGGGGGATAAGTAAACCTTTGTCGGTACTTTTAATATCGAGCATTGCCGAAGGATCGGCGCTGCTGCCATCGGTGGTTACTGCCACCTGGGCATTCAGGTTAAAACCTAAAGCGATGAGTAAAACTATTAAGACTAATTTGTATGTTTTCATTTTGATATGTTTAAATAGTTAATTATTAATAGGTTAGTATTTATTGTCGGGGTTTTTCATTTTAAATACTTTTTTGCCGCCATAAGCTGCACCCATAGCAAGTAAAACAAAAAGGCCGCTCCCAACCGGCGCCCCTCCGCCAACGGGAGTATTGCCGCTATTTGGGTTGCCGCCATTGCCGTTGGGAGGAGGTGGCGGATCCTGTGCAGCTATTGATAATGAAAGAATTAATGCAATGCCTGTCAGCATGCTAATCATTGTTTTTTTCATTTTTAAAGAAGATTTATTGGTTAAAAACTTTAATGGTAGTCGTATAGCGGTTTGTACTCAGGTTTACGAGATAGATGGACTGGCTTCCTTTGAAAGGAATGCTGTTGAATGCGTCCCTGGTGTTGACCTTTAATAGGAGCTGCCCTGTAATACTGTAAACCGAAATGATTGCTTCCTGTGTACTGATTCCGAAGTCATCGGAGAAGTTCACATAAAGCATGTTGCCAGTCAGAAAACAGGGAGCACTCAATTGATCGGGCGAATTGATATTGGTAACCTCCCTGAAATGGATTTTAAATTCTTTCTCCGCATACGGAACATAGGCAAAGCCATAATCCGGATTAAGCCGCAAATCCTGGAAATAATTCATCGAAACATCTTCCAGGAAAACCGGTACCGATGGATCAATGGTAGAGAGGCTTGAGGCTGTCAAAGTATAGTTTCCGGATAATCCGGCTTTGAAGAGCACAGCCACGGTTTCGTTTCCCTGAACAGAAGGAAGCGTATTGATCGCCATTTTTTCATTGCCAACCATCGAATAGATAACCGGTACATCGGGGCTGTTGGTAGTAAGTTTATTTACATCAAACAGCCTGTCAACGGCGGCAGTGGCTGAAGGATTGAACCGAATGGCAGTTTGCGTGGTAATGTTGTTTCCGGTAGCTTTCAGCAGCAGCGTGGGATCGGCGCCTTTTTGCTTATAGAACGCCTGGCTGCTGTGTGCCCTGCTGGCGTTGCTGAGGACTAACGTTCCCGAACCGCCGGTAGATCTTACAAAAAAGCCCTGGCCGGATGGGATGTACTGTGAGGTGGTATTGGCCTCACCCCCACCGCTGATATAATATTTGTATTCTCCAAATTCACCTGTTGTCGGGTCAAACAGCCAAAATGCACCACTGAGTTCAGCAGGAATGGCAACTTCATCCCAGTCTATGGCGGATGGATATGGATTCCCCATCAGGTTGAAACCCTGACCGCCCTGTGTAAAACTTCGGCTGTGGTTGCCGGTATTGGTAATTCCGGTAAAAACCTCTGTGGACGGAATCTCATCAATCGTCCACAAGGCATAACCCTGCATGATGTTCAACGGAGCAGCGATGGAGACAACATCGCTGAATTGATTTGTACTTTCGGTGAAGTACTGCAGGTAATCGCCAACAAACATGGAGGCCGTTGCCGATGCCACCGGCGAAGAGATCAAATGCCACTTACCATGTGTCAGGTAACGTTCAACTTCGGCATGGCCGCCACCACTGAAGGTTACCGCACCCAAATCAATCAGCGACACATCGCCCGTTGCACCGGACTTAAGAACCAGATTTCCGCTGGTGATGTCCAACGTGGTGCCATTTTCAACTTTTATACTCGATCCGGTGTGCACAAGCAGTGCCTGCGACTTTGCCTGGTACCCCGTGAATAAAAAAGTCAAAAGAAACAATGTAAAAGGTAGTTTCATGATTACTGTGTTAATTGATTAAATGAACTGGTAGGCAAATAACACTGATTATTGATTAAATGAACTTTCGCTCCAAACTCCTTATAGTTGGGGCTTTTATGAAAGATCTCTGCTACCAGGAAACCAGCAATAACTTGCCGCGACAAAAGTAGTTTGACGGGATAGGGCAAGTCAATACCCCAAATGGGGTATTTTTGGACTGAAATCCGTGTTATTAAACCTGTCAGGTTTTGAAAACCTTACAGGTTTGAGTTCTGTAGGTTATTATCTGGCTTTGATCGTTTCTTCAATAGTCGACCTTCCCGAAGATCGGGACAGGCTCTACGGAGTTCTGAGGGTTATTGTGAGGGTCCGGTTTGCTACAATAGTCGAACTCCTACGGAGTTCAATGGTTTAATTCTGGCATCGATCTTCTACAATAGTCGAACTTCCCGAAAATCGGGACAGGCTCTACGGAGTTCTTTTCGCAGACCTGCATTGATTGAACTGGGCTTGGATTAATCCGGGCAACCCTGTAAGGGTTGGGCTATGGTAGAAATGAACAACCCACCCGTTGAATCCATGATTTCAGGATTGATTGAGCAGATAGACGAGGTGGGAGAACGAGCGGAGGTTGTTGCGCTGGAGCATGTTTTTGCGGTGTGTGCGGACGGTCTCAGCGCTGATAAATAGCTGGTGGGCAATCTGCTTTGAGCTGAAGCCCTGCGCAACCAAACGTGCGATCTCTATTTCGCGCTGGGTGAGGTTCAGGTTGATGTTCTCGTATTCTTGCTTTTTATATACCGCAAGGGTAGCCATTTGCATATTAACAAGCAGTTGCTTTTCGGTAAACGGCTTCACGAGATAGTTCACCGGTTTGATGCCCATGGCTTCATGCACCGATTTGGCATCCGAACGTTGTGTGATGAAGATGATCTCAAAATCATAGTTTTGTTTTAACTTCAAAACGACGTCAACTCCGTATTCTCCACCTTTCAGGTTCATATCACAAAGCACAAGGGCGGGGAGGGGGCTCTTCTGGAAAAAGGCCTTTGCTTCTGCATAATTTGCAGCTATTCCCGCTACCTGGTAAGCTTCCTCGGTGAGGATTGCCGAAATGGATTCTGCGATCACCAATTCATCTTCAATTATGAGCACAGGACAAATCATGGCTAAAAATTTTCATAAAAATATAATTTTCTTATGAAGTACCAGCAAGAAAACTCTCCAAATGTGATTTTCAACGATTAATTACCCCACCCTCCCGAAGTCTCGGGATAAATTCCGGGAGTAAATCGTTGAAAATCAATGCTCTCTTTAGGGTTGGGGCACTCATTGATTTTCAACTTCAGGGGTTTTCTTGCTGGTACTATATAACAGTCTAAAAATTATTGCATTGCACTTTTGACCGGTCATGAATCAATTCATGGTAAAATCAATGGTAAAAACCGTTCCGTTGTGGTACGACCTGCTCATGTTGCCGTCCAGCTGCCGGACAAGGGTGTTGATGAGGGTCATCCCGAATGAAGTGTTTTCTGCAATGCCAGTTTTGTTTTCTTTAGGAAGGCCGTTGTCCGATACTACCAATTCGACCCGTTTTCTGTCTTTTTTGTGCAGATCAACCAGGATAGTCAGTCCGGATGGTTCATCAACGGTTGCATGTTTAAATGCATTGGTAACCAGTTCATTTACAATGAGGCCGATAGGTACGGCGTAATCAACATCCATGTATGTATTGTCGAGGTTTACCTTTGTCGTGATTTTGTTTGTGGGAAGGCCAAAACTGCCGGCAATCAGTGCGGCAAGATTTTCGATATATTCCCTGATTTCAACCTGGGTTACGCTGTCGGATTGATAGAGTCTCTGATGGAGCAGGGAGATGGAGTCAAGTCGTGTGCGGCCTTCATCAATGGCCTGTTTAGTCTTGCTATCCTCGGTTTGGATGGAATGAAGGGTCAACAAACCTGATACGATCTGCAGGTTGTTCTTCACGCGGTGATGGATTTCCTTGTTCAATGCTTCGATCTTACTATTCTTTTGCATTAACTTATCGGCATACTTTTTCTTTTTCAGGAAGACTATGACCAGTATTACAGCTAAACTGACCATGAGAATTGAAATGATGAATAAAAGAAAAGCCCGGCTTTTTTGCCGAATTGCAGCCAGCCGATGAATCTCATTGTCTTTTTTTTCCAGTACCAGTTCAGCTTCCTTTTTCAGCATGTCATAATCTGCTTGTAATTGTTGAACTTTGAGCAGTTTACTTTCGGTGATGATACTGTCCTTCAAAGAGACATAATCTTCCAGGGTTGAGTAAGCCTGCTGCAGCTTCCCGCGCTCTCTGAATACTATTGAGATTGTTTTCAGGATATCAGCCTCACGCTTTCCATTCTCATCCTCAATCAGGATCAGTGCTTCCTGAAGGTATTGTTCAGCTTTCTCCAAATTCCCCCGGTCTATTTCCAGTCTTCCAAGCAGATGCAAAGTGGAGGCTATATCAAAGGGCGCCTTGATTTCACGCCGCAGTGTTAATGCTTTTGTTAGATATTCATCAGATTTTTTGTACTCATTCTGGTTAAGCAATGTATTGCCATAATTATGGCAAGCCAGTGCCAACCCGGCTTTATCGCTGGTTTGTTCAAAATTGGCAATGGATTGTCCGAAAAAATAGTCCAGCGAATCGTTTCTGTTCATCTTTTCCAAAGCTACCGCAAGGTTTGAGTAGGATAGTCCCAGCGAAACCTTGTTTTCCAATTTTGAAGCTACTTTAATACTTTCCCTGTAATAGTCGGAGGCTTTGTCGGGCTGGTCCAGCAGATTATAAATGTTGCCCATGTTGTTGTAGGATTGGAGCAATCCTTTTTGATCCTTCAGCTTTTCTTTAATGGCAATGCTTTTCAGGTGGTAATCGAGTGCTTCGTCGTACCTGGTGAGTTCGGAAAGGTTGTTGGCTTTATTCATGTAAATGTAAGCCAGCAGCAACTCTATATTATATTTTGATGCGATCATAGCAGCGCTGTCAAGACATTCGATGGCCCGGTTGAAATTACTGGACCGGAAATACATGATTCCCATCCTGTTGTAGATGTCGGCAAGTTCTTTTTCATTCCCACTTTTGGACATCAAACGAACGGCTTCCTTGTAAGCTTCACCGGCCTCCTCCAATTTTCCCATTTGCGCCAGGTTACGTCCGATATTGTTGAGTGCATAAGCCTGCCCTACCGGATAATCATGCTGCCTGGCCAGTTCCAGCGCCTTCTGACTGGTTTCGAGCGCCTGCGGGAACTTGTTTTGCCTGGCGTAAACATTGCTGATTTGCACCATGGCGTCCACCTGGCCCTGGAAGTTGTTTGATTTTTTAAACAAAATAAGCGCCTCGGAAGCATCAGCCATGTTTCTTTCCACCTCTGAAGCTGGGTAGCTTTTACTTCTCATAAACAGCAGTTTTGCTTTCTCGTTGTCGTCAGCAGAAGTTGAGATTAACCGGGATAAACTGTCGATTTTTGAGTCCTGCGTATAGCCCTTGAAATACATAGTGATGATAACCAGAACAAGTAATAATTTGACTTTCATAATTCATTTTTTTTGAGAAACGATGAATAAGAACGGCAATAAACAATCTTGATTTTGAGATTGTTTGACCAGAAAGAAAATTTAACAATAAATTATTATTGGATTTGAAGTCGGTTTTTCCTGGATTATTTTGCAGACCGCATTTCAGCTTGTTTTTGAAGAACTTTCAGGAAAATGGATAGAAAATCAAGGCAACAAAATTCAAATCACCCGTCACCACGATAAAGTGAATTACATTTTCAGGAAAACGCTGAAAGTAATTTAATGTGCTATCAGATTAAGATTCCGATAACTAGTGACTACCAGAAAACAACCTGGATATGATTTTCAACGATTTATTTACCCCACCCTAAAGGGAGTAAATCGTTGAAAATCATTGCTCCCGGAGTTTATCCCAAAAAATTCGGGAGGGTTGGGGCGAACAATGATATTCAACATTATGTGTTTTCCGGCTGTCACAAGGTAGTTTTTGGATTAAAACTATCTTCAGGGAAAATCAACCCGTTCAACCACCGGCATGCTGCAGCCTGAGATAAATTTAAAAAACTTTTTTATTTCACCTCGCCTGTTCCTTTGTCAAAGTCGGGCTGGCAATACACCGGTTTCCCATCAGTTCTTAGAAGATCTTTGGGTACTTTAATGGGTTTGCGTCGTGCATCAGGTTGTAGATGGTGTCGAACACGTCTTCGGCGTTGGGGTTGGAGAAGTAGTCGCCATCGGTGCTGTAGGCCGGGCGATGCTCCTGGGCGGTGACGGTTTTTGGTTCGGCATCGAGATAGAAAAATCCCTTTTGCTCTTCGAGTACTTTCTGCATCATAAAGGCTGTGGCGCCACCGGGTACATCTTCATCGAAGAAAACGATTTTGTTGGTTTTTTTCAATGATTCGACGATGGTATGATAAATATCAAAAGGGAGGAGTGACTGAGCATCAATGAGTTCTACATCAATTCCGAATTCCTGCAGTTGTGCAACGGCATCTTCGGCAATGCGCACACAGGCGCCGTAGGTTACCAGCGTAAGGTCAGTACCGGTTTTTAAAATTTCAGGTACGCCCACCGGGATCCTGAATTTACCAAGGTTTGAGGGAACTTTCTCACGCAACCGGTATCCGTTCAATGGTTCGATGATCAGTGCCGGATCGTCTGAAGCAAGGATGGTATTGTAAAATCCTGCGGCCTGGGTAAGGTTGCGGGGCACTAAAACATGGACACCGCGGATGGAGTTGATAACCATACTCAGTGGTGAGCCGGAATGCCAGATCCCTTCGAGCCGGTGGCCGCGGGTGCTGACGATCAGCGGGGCTTTCTGACCCCCTTTGGTGCGATAAGTCAATGTGGCCAGGTCGTCGCTCATCACCTGAATGGCATACAGGAGGTAGTCGAAGTATTGTACTTCAGCAATTGGGCGCAAACCACGCATGGCCAGTCCCAGCCCCTGCCCGACAATAGTGGCTTCACGAATACCTGTGTCGAAGATCCGCATCTCGCCATACTTTTCCTGCAACCCTTCATAGGTCTGGTTTACCCCGCCAATTTTTCCTACATCTTCACCAAAAGCAATGACACGGGGATCGTTTTGAAAAATGAAATCGAAATTGTCCCTCAGAATTTCTCTTCCGGGAATAGATCGGGCATTGTCAACATAAATGGGGGGAACAGCATCAACTTTCAGGGCTGAGTGCTGATCAGCGGCGATGAGATGGGAACTGAAACGCTCCCTGTTTTCGCGCAATGACGCATCAAACCAATTTGTGATATTGGTCTTGAGCGAATTTTCAGGATTGCTGCAGGAGTTGCAGATCAGCCGCAATGTTCGTTTTGCATGCGCCATGGTGTCCTTGCGGATGGGCTCTGCAATCTTTGCCAAATCTTCCTTTAGGGCACTGATCCGCTTTGTCTTTGAACAATTACATGTACTGATGTCTGCCATTTTAAGGAAATCTTCCCGCATCGACTTCATCGGCGCCATATAGTTTTCCCATGCTTCTTTGCGGGCATTTTTGACGTTGGTTATGGCTTCCTTTTCAACTTTCACCAGTTCATTTTCCGTTGCCATTTTTTCACTGATGATCCATTCCCGCATTTTCTTTATGCCGTCAAACTCCTTTTCCCACTCAAGCCGCTCTTTGGATTTGTATCTCTCGTGCGAGCCTGAGGTAGAATGTCCCTGCGGCTGGGTAACTTCAGTGATATGAAACAGCACGGGAATATGTTTTTCCCGGCAAATGGCGATGCCTTTTTCATACATCCTGCACAATTCGGGATAGTCCCAGCCTCTGGCCGTCAGGATGGTAAAACCGGATTGCTTCCCATTTGACTCAAATCCTTTTAACGCTTCCGAAATGCTCCCTTTTATTGTTTGAAACTCTCTTGGCACCGAGATTCCGTAACCATCATCCCAAATGGAAATGGCCATCGGAACCTGCAAAACTCCGGCAGCATTCATCGTTTCCCAAAAGACCCCTTCGGAAGTGCTCGAATCGCCTATTGTACCGAATGCTACTTCATTACCATTGACCGAAAATTTGCTGAATGGTTTCAAATCAGGATTGTTACGGTAAAATTTTGATCCGTAAGCCAGACCAAGCAACCGGGGCATCTGTCCTGCAGTGGGTGAGACGTCGGCAGAGGAGTTTTTCATTTTGGTCTGATCCAGCCACTCTCCGTCATCACCAATGAAACGGGTTGCAAAATGATTGTTCATCAGGCGGCC
Organism: Bacteroidales bacterium; assembly: GCA_014860585.1. Classification (NCBI taxonomy): domain Bacteria; kingdom Pseudomonadati; phylum Bacteroidota; class Bacteroidia; order Bacteroidales; species Bacteroidales bacterium. Next base: position 19,482 of record JACZJL010000098.1, read on the forward strand.
AACCGTTCCCGGATTAAACTGCTGATCGGTATCACCATAGAGCTGAGCAAAAAACTCCTGGAGGGTGAGAATTCCGGTGGCAAGCATAAAAGTTTGATCGCGATAATAACCCGACCGCCAGTCGCCGTTCCGGAACACCTTTGCCATTGCCAGTTGCGGAATCTCCTTGCCATCTCCAAAAATTCCGAATTTTGCCTTGCCCGTCAGCACTTCACGCCTTCCTGAAAGGCTCGCTTCACGGCTCTCACAGGCAATCTGGTAATCCTTCAACACTTCTTCTTTGCTCAAAGTCAACTTTCTAGCTGCAGCGAATTTTTTTCCAGTTTTTGTCATACTCAATAACTTAAAAGGTGTTTTCCAAGCTACAAAAGTAACAAATTGCAAAAATCCATTAGCTTTGGGTTTGGAATAAAACGTAATAAATGATTGTCAAATCTGGCAAAACCGGTAAATCAGTGTTGGACTATTCAGGAGTAGAAGATTTAGAATTGGTCGGCAGGGCAAAAGGAGGTGAAGACAACGCTTTTGCGGAGCTGGTCCGTCGTTACCAGCACACGGTTGCCAAAACGGTAATCGGGATGCTTGGCGGCGGCGATGATGCAGAGGATGTTGGTCAGCAGGTGTTCATCAGGTTTTACAGAGCGCTCGACGATTTTCGCGGTGATGCGGCCTTGGCTACATACCTGACCAGGATTGCCATTAACCTTTCGCTGAATGAGTTGAAAAGAAGAAAAAGGATGTCGATGCTGTTCCTGCGACCGTCGGATGCATTTCCCGAACCGTACCTGGGTAAGAATGACAGTACGGAGACAGATTTGGAAACTGAAGAGGTTGTAAACAAAGCACTGCAGCAGCTTGAGCCAAAATTCAGAAGTGTGGTCGTGCTGAGAATGATGCAGGGTTATTCTACAAAAGAAACTTCCCGAATGCTGAAATTACCAATGGGGACTGTGCTTTCGCGACTATCGCGAGCACAGGATAAACTGAAAGAATTACTGAAGGACTTAATCAATTAAATTATGGATAAGCAATTGAGGGAACTACTAAAAGCCACTTTCGACCGGGAACTGACACCGGACGAGGATATTGGATTGAGCAATGCGATGCAGTCATCGCTTGAATTGCAGGAGGAGAAAAAACACTTCGAAAAAGTCAGGGTGGTGATGAAAAAATATCATCCAGCTTTTAAACAGACATTTGTGGCCGGTGTAATGGCCAGAATAGCCGGAGAGAAAGAGTCACAGAATGCGCAGGGTTTTGTGGTTGCCTTCTATCGAATTGCCCTGCCGTTGCTCGCTGCAGCTTCGGTTTTACTGCTCTTTTCGCTGTTCAACAACGGAGGGATTACCTTTGATTCCATCCTTGGTGTCGAAAATCTTGAACCACAGTATTTATCAGAGTTTTTATTGTTCAATTACTAAAACAAAATGAGATGAAAACTAAACCTGTTCTGATTATCATTGCCACATTGATTATAGGTTTCGTGACCGGTTTTCTGACTAATGGCCAGATTACCAAAACGAAGATTGATAAGTTTGTCAAATCCGGAACGCACGAAGGCTTTAAGGGCATGTACTACAGGGTGCTTCAGCCCGATGAAGAACAATTAAAAGTCATCGATCCGATTTTGGATAAATATGGGGAATTGATCCACGAAAATGTAACAACAATGCAAAAATCCATGAAGGAATTACATCAACAAATGGTAAACGAGATTACACCCTACCTGGACCAGGAACAAAAGGAACGACTGGAAGAATCAATCAAACGATTTGAAAGAGACGAGCGATTGCACAGAGGAAGAAAAGGGCCTCCACCTGTGAGAGAGCCCGGTCATCGGGGACCGCGCGATCGCCAGATGGATCGTTCGGAATAAACATTGAATTTAAATTGTCAATATCATCGAACTAAAATTTATAATACCATGAAAAAGAAATTGTTTGTTTTTGCCTTATCATCATTGTTTGCTGCAGTAGCAATCCAGTCGCAGCCTTACGGAGCTGGTCAAGGTTGTCGCAATGCGAATCCTGAAATGAGAAAAGATGTCCATGAAAAAATCCTTCCCTTAATAACAAAACAGCGGTTGGAACTCGACAAAACGATAAATGAAGCGGATAAAGCTGAAATTGGAAGACTTCGCGCCGGGTTGAGTAATTTACGCACCCAGCATTTGGCTAAAATCACCGAAATTAAGGCCACTGATGAAGTTCCGTCACTTGAGCAGCGCCAGGAAATGCGTGCACTGCGCAACCAGATGGCAACCCTGATGAATGATGCAGAAATAATAGCCGACAGGTACGACGCTACTATCACCCTGTTACTGGAAGAAATTCGTCCCGAGATTGAAAAAATCCACCAGGAAAACTGTCCGGTAGGAAAAGGAAGCGGCGCAGGTTGTCCAAACGCACCTCAGGGAAAAAAGCATCAGTACCGGGGCAAAAAAGGACCGGGAATGCCACCGGGTGAAGGTTATCACTTCCAGAGAATGCTAACACCCGAAGGTTTTCTCCTTTTCGATCCTGCTGAACCATTCCCACTGGATGAAAAGACTGAATTGCCGGGCGAAAAAATGGAAGTCAGCGTCTTCCCTAATCCTGCCTCACAATCAACCCAGATTTCATTTGAACTTGATCAACCGGCACGGGTTATCATCTATCTTCTTGATAGTGATGGAAATGAAATGCTAAAAGTAACAGAAACAAAAGCAGATGCAGGATTATTTTCAACGCCTTTTGTTGTTGATGAACTTAAAGATGGTTTATATTTTATCCAAATAAAGGTCGGAAATGATACTTCGGTCAAAAGACTGATTGTAAAGCATTGATTGCTCGTTAGACTTACTGACTATTCATAACTGCTGAACCCTGCGTGCTGATCCACGTGGGGTTTTATTCTGTCAGACCAGTCAAAATCGGAAATCCGGCTGTGTAGAGCGAATGGGGAAAAACTTGCATTTGTTCAAAACTTCAGGAAGTATTCTAAAATTTGAACATAAACATTTTTCATGGTCAACTGGTTATTTTCAATAAAAAGTATGAGCGACTCCAACAAGAAAACAGCCCCAAACAAACTGATTTACGAATCCAGCCCTTACCTGCTCCAGCATGCGTATAATCCGGTAGATTGGCATGCATGGAATGCCGAAACCCTGCAAAAAGCAATGAACGAAAACAAGATGCTGCTCATCAGTATCGGCTATTCTGCCTGCCACTGGTGCCATGTGATGGAACGGGAGTCGTTTGAAAATACTGAGATTGCTTCTGTGATGAATGCCCATTTCGTGTGTGTAAAAGTTGACCGGGAAGAGCGCCCCGATGTGGATGGTGTTTATATGAATGCTGTACAATTGATTCACGGTAACGGAGGCTGGCCGCTGAATGCTTTTGCGCTGCCTGACGGAAGACCATTCTATGGTGGAACTTATTTCCGTCCCGAGCAATGGATGGAGTTGCTGAACAGAATTGTTGAACTTTTCCGTAAAAGTAAGCCAGACCTTGAAAAGCAGGCAGTTCAACTCACAAAAGGTATCAGCCAGGATGTGCTGATTAAACCTTTAAAAGAAAAAGTTTCATTCAACCGGACACTCCTTGAGGAGGCTTATAAAAAATGGAACTACAGTTTCGACCTGACCAATGGCGGGTATCGTGGCGCACCGAAGTTCCCTTTGCCCAACAACTTTAGTTTTCTCCTGCGCTATTACGTGCTGACCGGGAACGACGACCTGTTGGATTTTCTTAACCTGACGCTCAGTAAAATGGCTTCTGGCGGTATTTACGACCATCTCGGCGGTGGATTTGCGCGCTACTCTGTAGATGCATCCTGGAAAGTGCCCCACTTCGAAAAAATGCTTTACGACAATGCACAATTGATCTCCCTCTATTCAAAAGCATATCTTTTTACAAAAAACAGAATGTACCTCAAAATTGCAGAAGAAACTGCCCACTTTGTGATGCGTGAACTCACCTCTCCCGAGGGTTTATTCTTTTCGGCGCTGGATGCAGATTCGGAAGGTGTGGAGGGTAAATTTTATGTCTGGACAGCAAAACAGTTCAGCGAAATTTTAGGCAAGAATGCGGAATTAATGGGTGATTTCTTTGGAATAAACGGTGAAGGTTTTTGGGAAGAAGATAAAAATATCCTTGTTAAACCCCTCGAAGAATTGGATTTTTCACAAAGCAAAAACATCGGGAGTGCGACATTTCATGATTTGTTGAAAACCTCAAAGGAAAAACTCTTAACTGCCCGTAACCAGCGTGTTCGCCCGGGTTTGGATGATAAATGCCTGACTTCCTGGAACGGGCTGATGATCAAAGCACTGGCAGATTTGTATATCGCCACCGAAAACCAGAATTATATCCATGCTGCGTTAAAAGCCGGGGATTTTATTGCTGAACGATTAATCCAGCCGGATGGAAGCATATTACACACTTTCAAAAACGGAAAAACCGGTGTTCAGGGCTTTTTGGAGGATTACAGTTTTACTATCGAGGCGATGATCAGTCTTTTTCAGGTTAGTGGTATTGAAAAATATATCACCCTGGCCGACAACCTTGCCAAATACGCTGTGATTAGATTTTATGATAAATCAGAAGGTTTGTTCTGGTTTACTGATGAAAAAAGTCATGACCTGGTAGCACGTAAAAAGGAGGTGATTGACAATGTAATTCCATCCTCAAATTCAAGTATGGCCATTGCCCTTTTTAAACTGGGTAAAATTATGGAAAACCAGGATTACATTGAGATTGTCAGAAAAAATGCCGGCATGATGAGTGAAAACATCAAAAATTACCCCACCTCATTTTCTAATTGGGGAACGTTGTGGTTGTATCTTTCCGAATCATTTTTTGAGGTAGTAGTATGTGGTGAAAACGCCTTATCGTTTTCAGTACAAATGCAACAAAGTAAATATCCCGCGAAAATTGTCGTCAGCAGTAAAAATGAGAGTAGTTTACCTGTTTTTAAAAATCGCTTCCAGGAAGGCAAAACCTTTATTTACGTGTGTTCCGGCAATGTTTGCCAGCAGCCAGTTGAAACTGTCGCTGAAGCATTGAAACAGATGAATGGCGATTAATCATAAGAAAAATCCTTTAGTACCTTACGATATACGGAAAATACGCGGGCTCTCGAGATGAAACCAACATATTTACCATTATTCAGCACTGCAACATTATATTTATCCGTATTTTGGAATTTTCTTGCAATTTGCTCCATAGATTCATCAATGTTTATAGTCACCTCAGGGCGGAAGAGCAGGTTGCTGACCAATGTATTATCATACAATTCAGGCCTGAAAATAATTTCACGAATGTGATCCATAAAAACGATCCCCATAAAATTTTCATCATCATCTACAACCGGGAAAATATTTCGTGACGACTTGGTAATCAGTTTAACGAGATCGCCAAGTGTAGCATCAGGTCTGATTTTTAAAAAATTGGTTTCGATAAGTTTGTCTGCCTTCATCATCGAGAGTACCGCTTTATCCTTGTTGTGTGTGATCAGTTCACCACTTAAAGCAAGTTTCTTACTGTAAATGGAGTGTGGTTCAAAATATTTTGTTGTTAAATAAGCAATGGTAGCGGTGATGATTAAAGGAGGGAACAATTCGTAACCACCTGTGATTTCGGCAATAAGAAAAATGGCAGTCAGCGGGGCGTGCATCACACCGGCCATTACGCCGGCCATCCCAACAAGCGAAAAGTTACTCTCGGAAACTGAAAAATCTGAAATCGTGTTGATCAGTCTCCCTGTAAAAAATCCGATGACCCCACCCATAAAAAGTGACGGGGCAAAAATCCCACCCACCCCGCCTGCACCAGTTGTGGAAGCGGTTGCAATTGCTTTAAAAAAAATAATCATCAGGAGTAAAAGGAGGAATATCCATTTATTTTGGGCAAAATCGCCAAATAGACTTTGATTGATAATATTTTCGCCATTCCCGTTTAAAATATCCATCAATCCACCATAACCCTCCCCATAAAGTGATGGGAAAATGAAAATCAGCGCTCCAAGAATGCTACCTCCAATCACAATGCGTGAAAAGGGATTTTTAATCAGCTCAAATTTACCTTCAATCTTCATCAAAGTTCGCGAAAAGTAAAAAGATGCAAGACCTGACGTAATACCAAGGAAAACATAAAAAGGGACATCATTGATGATAAAAGGAGCCTCGATAGTGTAGAAAAACACCACACTGCTCCCCATTAGAAACCAGGTCACCAAAGCGCCGGTTACTGCAGCTATCAGCAGAGGGATTAGAGTCGTTACAGTGAGTTCGATCATCAGAATTTCGATGGTGAAAACAACCCCTGCTATCGGGGCTTTAAAGATACCTGCGATGGCCCCGGCGCTGCCGCATCCAATCAGCAGAATAACTGTTTTGTAATTGAGCCGGAACAAACGTGCAAGGTTTGACCCGATGGCAGAACCTGTTAGTACAATTGGCGCCTCCAGCCCGACTGAACCTCCAAAACCTACCGTTAATGAACTACCAATTACCGAACTAAAGGTGTTGTGTGGTTTAAGCATCCCGCTTTTCCTGGATATCGTATAGAGGATTTTGCTTACTCCATGACCAAGATCATCCTTAATAAAATATCGCACGAAAATTACAGTCAGAAATATCCCGACCATCGGTAATCCTAAGTATAGTAAATACTCCTGTTTAAAACTAAATCCACTTGAAGCAATTCTATAAGTGAAGTGGGCCAGATTTTTTAGTAATACCGCCGCAATACCACTTAAAATACCGATAACTATGCTTAATACCAATACAAACTGCTGATCCGGAACGTTTTTTACTCTCCAGATCAAGAATTTTCCGAATAGAACCTGCACTTTCATAGTGCTTGCGAAAGTAGATAAAAATTCAGACTTATCACCGAAATTGCTGATTATAGCCTCTCCTATAGAGGTAAAATAGTGAATGAAAATAGTTTGTTTAAAAAATTAGTTATTAACAAAAAAATGTATTTTTGTCAACTTCGATGCAATTGTAAGGATTTGACAATAGTATGATGGTTAAAGAGTGAATTAATGCCATTTTTAATTATTTGTTTTTTGGGGGATTTATTCGCAACAATTCGATGATTTAATCTTATTGATGACAGCAATGCTTTACTTTTCAAATTATTTGATCCAATTAATTATTCAAAGAACACTTAAACAATATTATACTAAAGATTTTAGCCATGAAAAAGAAAAGTTACCGAGATGAATTTATCAGTTGGAGAATTCAATCGATTCTTATTGCTCTTTTTTTAGTTATTTTTTTACCAGTTTTCACCAGCGCCCAGGATGCTGAAATCAGTATAACCGGGGTTGAAACTTCAGATATTGACTTGCAGGAGGACCCTGAAGGGATGTGGGAAATCATCCGAAACGAATTGAATGCAGAGCAAAGAGACGGACAGGGTTTTCCCCCGATTTGGGATGTACCTGTAAACACCGGAACCATACACGGTTATATCATTAACCTGGCAGCCAATCCGCGAATTAATGAAATTCCACTGCAGTATGGCGACTATATCGGAGGGTTTTATCTTCGCAATGGAGAAAGAATTTGTGGTGGCGCAAGGATGTGGACCGGAACGGAAAATGTAATTTGTACCCTTTTTGGTGATGACAATACCACTACAATAAAGGATGGATTCTCAGGAGGTGAATTGATTGAGTTCAGATTTTTCCTGCAGGAGACACAAAAAGAGTATGTGGTTTCAATCATGTCCTATTATGTTGCAACAGGTTATGTAACCAATGGAAGGTGGTACCCTACTTCACTATCGATGGTGATGAATATGAAGGCTGTTAAAGCCATGGATTTTTATATCAGCACCTCTGAAAATCCGATCTGCATCAATAACCAGGTTACCCTAAGCGCCAACGAATTCATCGGCACCGGGGGGCCTTACACTTTTTTATGGTCTTCCAATCCTCCGGGATTTGATCACACTGTTCAGAATCCACCACCTGTTTCACTTGATGTGACAACCAGTTTTCTGCTTACCGTAACTGATCCCGTAAATACTTCCGTGCATCAAATCTCTGTAATGGTAAATGATTATCCCACAGCTTCGGCAGGTAACGATGGTGAGATTTGTGCTAATGAAACCTTTGAGGTTACCGGTGTATCGACAAATGCACTCAATGTCCAATGGAGTACCAGTGGTGACGGTACTTTTGCAAATCCTTCACAGGCCAGTACTGTTTATACACCCGGAGAGCTTGATAAAAACAGCGGGTCTGTGGTGCTAACCTTTGAAGCAGAGCCATACAGCCCCTGCTCGGTTGATGAATCCGATGATTTAACACTTTCCATTTACCCTTTACCCTCAGTCATTGCGGGAGAAGATATGAGTGCATGCGGAAATGAAACTGTGATCTTAAATGCAACCTCCACCAATTATGGACTTATACAATGGACAACAAGTGGTTCGGGTACCTTTAGTAACCCAACTTCATTGACTACACAATATATTCCTTCAGCCAATGACATTACCAATGGTGTAACACTTACGATCTGTGTTAATGCAATCAGCCCCTGTGTTTATCTGGTTTGTGACCAACTTAATATTTCTTATTTACCCGGCCCGACTGTTGCTTCATCAAGTATTATCCGCAGGTGTGAAGGACAAACTTTTAATCTGAACGGAAGTGCATCCAACAATTCCGGAGTGCTTTGGACAACACAGGGTGACGGTACATTTGCCAATCCAAATGTGATTCAGACCGTTTACACTCCAGGGCCACAGGACGTAGCAAATAGCGGTACGGTTGTTACATTAAATTCTCTGCCTATTCCGCCATGTGATATCCCGGCGACGAAAAATGTTAATCTTTTCATCCAACAGCTTCCAAAGGTTATCACCTTTGGGCCGAACACGGATTTTGCCTGTAAAGACAGCTATTTGCAACTGAATGCTGTTGCTCAGGAATACACTTCAGTTGCATGGACAAGGATTGGAGATGGTACGTTCAGTGCGTCCAATATCCTCAATCCAAAATATTTCCCGGGACCAAATGATATTGCAAATGGGAGTTTTACGCTGATTCTCACTTTAGGCCCAAAGCAATATTGTTCGGTAGGAACTACTGAAAATAAGACCGTTCAGATCATAGACAACCCGACTGTCGGGATATCCACAGTTTCAAATCAGCTTGTTTGTGCAGAGCCACCATTCCAGGTACAGGGCCAGGCAAATTCGTACCAGAGTGTTTTATGGAGTACAGCGGGAGACGGCAGTTTTGGAAATCAGAATGCACTAAGTACATCTTATACTCCAGGACCAACAGATATTTCGTCAGGTTCAAACATTCAACTGACCCTGGTTGCAGCCCCCATTGCACCTTGTCAGGTATCTGCTGAAGATTTTATATACGTAAGTTTCAGGCAACCACCAACTGCCAATGCAGGAAATAATGCCACGATTTGTGAAAATCAGACTTATCAGTTAAGCGGCTCGGCTGTTTCCTACAGTTCAGTGCTATGGCAATCCAACGGCACTGGTAGCTTTAGCAACACTGCTATATTGCAACCGGTTTACACTCCGTCAAACCAGGATGCAATGAATGGAGGTGTGATTCTCACTTTAACCAGCAATCCAATTTCTCCCTGTGCTGTTTCAGCCTCAGACCAAATGGTTTTAACCATTCAACGACTTTCATCAGCCAATGCAGGAACTGATGCCACTATTTGTGAAAACCAAACCCATACTTTGAATGGATCAGCATTAAGGTACACCTCACTGCTCTGGACGACCTCAGGCACCGGAACGTTCAGTAACACTGGGGTACTTAATCCTGTTTACACACTCAGTGCTGCAGATAAACTTGCAGGATCGCTGACGCTAACATTGACTTCCCAGCCTTTGTCACCCTGCTCGGTATCGGCTTCAGACCAGATGACCTTAAACATTAAGCAACTATCGACAGCCAATGCCGGCGCCGATGCTACCATTTGTGAAGATGCAACTTATTCATTAAACGGTTCGGCACAGAGATATTCAACATTGCTTTGGACTACTTCGGGAACAGGCTCTTTCAGTAACAATGGAATCCTCAACCCGGTTTACACTGCCAGCACCGGTGATAAGCTTTCTGGCTCAGTACAATTAACCCTGACCTCTCAGCCCGTTTCTCCCTGTGTAGTTACTGCTACAGATCAGATGACCCTTACCATTCAGCGGCTTTCGACAGCCAATGCCGGATCAGATGCCACCATTTGTGAAAATCAAACCCACACATTAAATGGGTCAGCGCAGCGGTATTCATCAGTGCTTTGGACTACTTCGGGAACCGGGACATTTAGTAACAGCGGAATCCTCAACCCTGTGTACACGCCAAGTGCCGCTGATAAACTTGCAGGATCGCTCACTTTAACGTTAACCACTCAACCGCTAACGCCTTGTGCTGTTGCAGCTACAGATCAGAAGGCGCTGACTATTCAACGACTTTCCACTGCCAATGCAGGGCTTGACGCCACGATTTGTGAAGATGCCACATATTTATTAGATGGCCAGGCTGAAAGGTATTCAGCGGTGCTTTGGACAAGCTCCGGTACGGGAGCGTTCAGCAACAGCGCCATCCTTAATCCGGTTTACACACCAAGTGCCGCAGATAAACTTGCGGGATCGCTGACGTTAACACTGACATCACAGCCTTTATCACCCTGCTCGGTCTCGGCTTCAGACCAGATGGTACTAAGCATCCAACAGCTTTCGACTGCTAACGCGGGAACAGATGCCACTATTTGTGAAAATGCAACTTATACATTGGATGGACAGGCTGTAAGGTATTCGGCAGTGCAATGGACAAGCTCTGGTACAGGAACCTTCAGTAATATCGGAATCCTCAACCCGGTTTACACACCAAGTGCTGCTGATAAACTTGCAGGATCACTGACGTTAACCTTGACGTCACAACCTTTGTCACCCTGCTCGGTTTCGGCCTCAGATCAGATGACCTTAAACATACAGCGGCTTTCAACAGCCAATGCCGGGCTAGATGCCGCCATTTGCGAAAATCAGACCTATTCACTCAGCGGTCAGGCCGAAAGGTATTCGGCAGTGCTGTGGACAAGTTCTGGGACAGGAACCTTCAGCAACAGCGGAATCCTCAACCCGGTTTACACACCTAGTGCTGCAGATAAACTTTCAGGATCACTTACATTAACCTTGACTTCACAGCCGTTGTCGCCCTGTTCGGTTTCGGCTTCAGACCAGATGACCTTAAGCATTCAGCGGCTTTCAACAGCCAATGCCGGGTTAGATGACGTCATTTGCGAAAATCAAACCTATTCACTAAGCGGCCAGGCCGAAAGGTATTCGGCTGTTCAGTGGACAAGTTCTGGCACAGGAACCTTCAGTAACAGCGGAATCCTCAATCCGGTTTACACTCCCAGCACCGGCGATAAATTGTCTGGCTCAGTACAATTAACACTGACCTCTCAGCCCGTTTCTCCATGTGCAGTTTCTGCATCAGATCAGATGACCCTGACCATTCAGCGGCTTTCAACAGCCAATGCCGGGTTAGATGCCACCATTTGCGAAAATCAAACCCATGCTTTGAATGGTGCTGCGCAGAGATATTCAACATTGGTTTGGACTACTTCGGGAACCGGCTCATTTAGTAACAGCGGAATCCTCAACCCGGTGTACACGCCAAGTGTCGAAGATAAACTTGCAGGATCGCTTACTTTAACCTTAATCACTCAACCAATTTCACCATGTGCTGTTGCAGCTTCAGATCATAAGGTGTTGACTATTCAACGGCTTTCCACTGCTAATGCAGGGCTTGACGCCACAATCTGTGAAGATGCCACCTATTTATTAGATGGCCAGGCTGAAAGGTATTCAGCAGTGCTTTGGACAAGTTCTGGCACAGGAACGTTCAGCAACAGCTCAATCCTCAACCCGATTTACACGCCAAGTGCTGCTGATAAACTTGCAGGATTGCTGACGTTAACTTTGACGTCCCAGCCTTTGTCACCCTGCTCAGTTTCAGCCTCAGATCAGATGACATTAAACATTCAGCAGCTTGCTACAGCCAATGCAGGGATAGATGCCACCATTTGCGAAAATCAAACCCATACATTAAACGGTTCGGCACAGAGATATTCAACATTGCTTTGGACTACTTCGGGAACCGGCTCTTTCAGTAACAGCGGTATCCTCAGCCCGATTTACACTCCCAGCACTGGTGATAAACTTGCAGGCGCAATAACATTAACTATGACAGCCCAGCCTGTTTCTCCATGTACTGTTTCTACATCAGACCAGGTGACTTTAACCATTCAGCGGCTTTCAACAGCCAACGCCGGGTTGGATGCCACCATTTGTGAAAATCAAACCTTCACACTGAACGCTGCAGCACAGAGATATTCAACATTGCTGTGGACTACCTCGGGAACCGGCTCTTTCAGTAACAGTGGAATCCTCAACCCGGTTTATACTCCCAGCACTGGTGATAAACTTGCAGGTGCAATAACATTAACACTGACAGCCCAGCCTGTTTCTCCATGTGTTGTTTCTGCATCAGATCAGATGACCTTAACCATACAGCGGCTTTCGACAGCAAATGCCGGATTAGATGCCACCATTTGTGAAAATCAAACCCATACATTAAACGGTGCGGCGCAGAGATATTCAACATTGCTTTGGACTACTTCGGGAACCGGCACATTTAGTAACAGTGGAATCCTAAATCCAGTTTACACACCAAGTGCCGCTGATAAACTTGCAGGATCGCTCACTTTAACGTTAACCACTCAGCCACTTTCGCCTTGTGCTGTTTCGGCTACAGATCAAAAAGTATTGAATATTCAACGGCTTTCTTCTGCAAATGCAGGACAAGATGCGCTATTTTGCGGAGATGAGCCCTATCAACTTGCAGGGCAAGCGATACACTATTCATCAGTACTTTGGGAAACCTCCGGATCCGGGACTTTCAGCAGTAATGCCATTCTCAACCCAACCTACACTCCAAGCCAGGCCGATCAAATGGCGGGTTTTATAAACCTAACCCTAACAGCAGTGCCTGTGTCACCATGCGCGATATCTGCTTCCGACCAAATGACGCTGATTATTGACATTCTTGAAGTTCAAAACGACCTGGTGATAAATCAGGAAGTTTATGTCGGAAATGCACTCGAACTATCGTTTGAAGTATTAAGCTACAGTGCAGGAAATTATTCATGGTTCTTCAATGGCACACTGATCGAAAATGCAACAGGATCTACCTTTGAAATCTTACAGATCACTCCTGCAGATGCAGGTTATTACCAAAGCGTGTTCACCAATAACTGCGGAACGGTTTCAAGTAATGAAGCCCTGGTTGAAGTATTGCAAACTTCAACGCACCAGGTAATCCTTCCGGAAGGATGGTGCGGTATTTCATCTTATGTTACCCCCGTAAACCCGGCAATGGAAGATATATTCAGTGACATCTTAGAAAACCTGATACTCATTTCGGATAATTACGGGATTTACTGGCCAGGTCAGAATATAAACACGCTGGGCGACTGGTCAGTTACAAAAGGTTATAAAATCAAAATGGAAACCATCAACCTGCTAAACATTGAGGGAAATATCCGCTATCCGATAGCCACTTTAAGTGCTCCTTTCGGCTGGTCATACCTGCCTGTAAACTCGCCATGCGCAGTTGATGTAGCTGAGCAATTCAGCGCGAACCCATCTGTTTGTATGATCAAGGATATCGCCGGAACTGGAATTTATTGGCCGGAATATGGTGTAAATACTTTACAAGAACTTTTACCTGGCAAAGCATACGAGATCTATAACAATTCGGACATCCCATTTACAGTCAGGTACCCGATGTGTGAGTCTCTGCCCTTAGAACCAGGGTTCAAGGTGGGTCAATCAGAGATCATCCATCCATGGAACAAAGTTCACAAAACACCATCCAGTCATATTTTCGGGTTTACCAATTCAGCGATTTCCGTTTTCGAACCGGGTGATTTGATCGGCATTTTTACACAGGATAATATCTGTGCAGGTGTAACTCAGTTTGACAATCATTCAGAGATGAATGTTTTAACTGCTTTTATAACTGATCATTCTGAAAGTCAGATCACCGGATTTGTTGAAGGTGAACTTGTTTCGTTTAAATTGTTCAGACCATCCACAAACCAGGAATTCTCCCTCGATGTAAATTATGCAGCCCAATCTTTAAACAACGGGGTTTTTGTATCAAATGGAATTTCGTTAATCAACAAAATTGAATTGACGACTACAAGTATTGACAATGATATTCCTGGTGGTGAAGATTTTTCAATGGAAATATTCCCCAATCCCACTACAGGACTTGTAAACGTAAGTTTCTCGTCTGAAAAACAAATGATTGGAGAAGTGACTATTTTAAATGCAACAGGGCAGGTGATTTTGAAAGGTGAAATTGATCACAACGATGACCTGACAGTGAAGAGTTACGACCTGACCGGTCATCCGGCAGGTGTTTATTACATTCGAATTGTTGCTGACAAAGTCTTGAAAAACGAAAAGATCATATTGAGATAATAATTTGTTTTCATAATTGTAAGCTTAAAGTGCTCCTCTTGCTGGAGCACTTTTTGTTATGACGAGGCTGTCTCAAAAGTCTGGATTTAACCCGAACCGTTGAAAATCCAAATGAAAGACTTTTGAGACAGCCTCGCTCAGAGTGCGTTCATTTCAGTTTGAAAAAATATTTCCGGCTTCAGGTTGTTATTAATAATTGAATCCTAAAAATGCAGCTTTCATGAAACTCCGGTTCATTTTAATTTTCATGGTTTTCCTGCCCTTTATCCCTATTAACGGCCAGGATTCTAAAGGTCCCCTGCGTATTGAACTGGAGGCACGTGCAGAAGTTTTTCAATTAATCCCATGTGGCATCGAGGGCGTGCTGGTCTTTTACGAAACCATTAACCAGACCGACACTCAAAACAAAGCATGGTTTTTCGTTTTTTATAACAACCTCCTCCAACCGGTTTGGTCAATCGAAATCCCGGTAATGATGGATGGTATTTTTCAGAACTATTATGCTGACGACAATCAGATGTACCTTGCTTTTCAGAAAACTGCCAAAGCGCGTTCGTATGAATACAATTTCCAGGTGATTTCGCTAAATATTATTGATTCAGAAAACATCAGTTATCATATGTTTGTGCCTGATCGGGCTGAACTTGTACGGTTTATTGTTGACGATGGAAAACTGGTTGCGGGCTTCAACTATTTCAAGGAAGAGGCGCTGATTATTATTAAAAGTCTTGCATCTGGTGAAGAATCAGTGGTTAAATTTACCGAACAGCCAACCTTTATTAAGGACCTTCAGGTTCAATCAAACCCCGACCAGGTTTTGGCGGTATTGAATGTCTATATTTCACGGCGCGAAAATGCCACTTATTTAAATAGCTATGATTTTTCAGGTCAGTTTTTGAAGTCAACGACGTTGGCGCCAGGCAAATCTTCTGAAAAACTGATCAATGCCCAAATTCATTTGGTGGCAAATGATGAACTTTTTGTTTTGGGAAGCTATAATAACTTGAACGGGAAAACACTGAGGTCCGAAGGGTCAGAACAGAATGAGCAGTCTGAAGGTTTTTACATCGCATACATGTCCGGTGGTCAGCAAAAATACCTGAGAACTCACAGGCTGCTGGATTTTAAAAACATCACCCAAATTCTGAACAACCAGCAGTTGGTTGCAGCCGAAAGTTTACTTAAGAAACAAAGCAAGCAGGGAAAAGAACAAAGCCTGAATTACGACTTCCTTATCCACGACCTCATGGTGAACGGCGATGAGTTTATCATGCTGGCCGACGCTTATTATCCCGAGTATCGTCAGATTTCGACCATGAGTTATGATTTTTATGGCCGTCCTATGCCTTACTATTACACGGTTTTTGATGGTTTCAGGTATTTTAATGGATTTGTGGTTAGTTTCAATAAGGATGGAGGTTTGAATTGGAGCAATGGAATAAAAATCTGGGATGTTCAGACCATGCAACTTTCCAGGAGAACCGCATTTTATACTGATGGCACCGATATGGTGCTATTTTACAATCATGATGGGAAAATCGTATCCAAAGTGATCGAAGGCTATGAAGACATTGGCGCTGTAGAAAATACAAAAATTGCCACCTTATCTTCCGGCGACGTACAGCTCGAAAGCAGCCAGGGGTCTGTAAGTCATTGGTATGGCGACTATTTCCTCGCCTACGGTTATCAAATCCTGCGAAGCACCGACAGTGGGAGCGGTAGTCGCCGCAAGGTCTTTTACCTGAACAAGATCATTTTCAATTAATCTGTTGAATATTTCCTGATCGTCGTCTCCATTTTAGCAAAATCTCTTTCCATACAATCAAGCAACTTCAGTTGATTTCTGGCCCGATCAAGGTTGTGCTGTGAGTGCCTGATTTTAAAATAAACATCACCGGCAAGGTAATCTGTCATAAACCTGACAGCCATTATATAGGTAAGAAGTTTGCAGGAGAAGGCCAGATGTTTTAATTCTGTAACATTGAGCATAGTATGGGTTTCGCGAAGATAACCATGAGCAAAATGGTGGAATAGCAGAATATCAAAATCCACTTTTGTCAAATCAGCCTCGTCTTCTGCAGCGGTATTGCAAAGTGTTCGCACGGCATCCCCAAAGTCATATAACACACTCCCGTTCATCACCGTATCAAGATCTATGATACTGATGGCCTGGCCATTTTCGTTAAAAAGTAGATTATTAAATTTGGTATCATTATGGGTGATCCTTACAGGGATTTTCCCCGCTTTTTCGAGCAGGAAAATCCGGTACATCTCTTCTTCCCGCATTAAAATCATATTCAGTTCCTTTTCAACCATGCTTGCACGATCAGCCGGGTTTTGCGCCAACACCTTTTTCAGATTTTCAAGCCGCATTTTTACATTGTGAAAATCAGGAATGGTTATGTGTAATGCACCACCAGGCAAATCGGCAAGTATGGCCTGGAACTTCCCAATTGCTCTTCCCCCTTCAAGGGCCTGGTTTGCAGTTAACTCTTTTGGTGCATAATGGGGCAGATAATTATAGCAGCGCCAGTAATTACCGGATTCATCCCGATGGTAATTTTGGTGTGCAATGGTTGGGATCAAACGGGGCGCCTGAAGAGCATATTTACCAGGATCGCAATTATATTTCAGGTTTATGTGTTCGGTGACCCTGAGAATATTTTTCATCAGACCTGGTACATCTGTAAAAATCTTATGATTTACCCGCTGAAGGATATAATCCTCTTCATCATCCGCTTCTGTTTCAACCAGGAAAGTGTCGTTGATGTGCCCCTCGCCAGTCGGGATCAAAGAGATTGGATGGCCTGTAATGGCAAACTGGCGGATAATCGAATGGATATCAAAGTTAAAGTTCGACTGCGGCATGATCGTCTATTTCCACAAATTTTCAGGATAAACCCCGGAAGCTACAAGACGCGTGATCATCTCCTTTGCCGACTCTTTGTCTTCGCGGTAAGTAACGCCAAACCATTGGGCATCTGACTTCAGGATTTGAATTGAGCCAAGTTTTTGCTCCATCATTTCCACCAACGGTCTTGCAATGTAGTACTCAGCTTTTGGGTCATCTTTAGCCTTATTAATGAAACGGGTAAACCCCTCCCTGAAAATTTTAAAAATTCCCGGATAAAAACCCCAGGCATTCATCGAAACGAAGGTTTGCCCATCGAGGACTGTCCATCCTTTTTCAGGAGCATCGTATCCAATTTCTTGTGATCTCCTTTCAATATTAGTTATCTCGGAAATGCTCTTCAACAACAGATCACGGGAATAGTTGCAAACGCCGCGTGAGACAGTACCAAACTCGGAGAGCGTCAACCGAAGCTGGTACCCAACCATTGCATGTCGTGTGTGGTCAGCATTCACAGCAAAATGTGATGCAACAGCTTTGTATGCTTCCAGGCTGTAAAAATCGTCGGCATTGATGGCCATGAAAGGCTCGTTGATTGCTTCATCAGCCACAAGTACGGCATGAGCAGTTCCCCAGGGCTTTTTACGATCGGGGGGTGCAGCTATTCCGTCCGGCAAATTTTCCAATTCCTGGTAAACATACCGGAGGTCAATTTTGCCATCCAGTTTGTTTCCGAAAAACTCCCTGAAATCAGCTTCGAGCTCTTTTCGGATGACTAAAACCACTTTTCCGAATCCTGATCTGATGGCGTCATAAATCGAATAATCAATGATTGCTTCACCCGATGGACCGATTTTGTCAATTTGTTTCAGCCCACCGTAGCGACTACCCATGCCAGCCGCGAGGATTAACAAGGTTGGTTTACTCATTTTTTATTTTTTTATTTAAAAGTCCTGCATTTTAATCAATTGGATCAATTCGCAAGTGAGATTTATTGCCAAATTCTATTTGACAATTATTGATGCAAACACCTACTCAAAACTCAGCCTGTTCCATGTTTTGGTCAACAAATAAGCAGCAATAACGGCAAGTGCTGTCAGGAGGACTGCAGGGGTTATTTCTCCATAAATCCAATAACCTGTGGCAAATAAAGCACTGTAAACCGTTACACAACCCAGGAACATGCACAGTATTCCTACCGGTACATCCCAGGATTTGTTCTTGTCAACAACGATGGGAACACCTGCTAACTCAGCATCACGAATCACTTTTTTCCAACCGGGACCCCCAGGTTTAATTTTTTTGTAAAATGACCGGAGTGTATCATCATTAACCGGTTTAGTGAGAAAAGTGACAATAATCCAGGTGGCGGATGTCAGAATTACAACACCAACCAGTTTGATAATATTCCAGTAGGTTGCAGTGGTTATCAGCCCGAAAACCTTTATCATACCAGCAGGTTCCGCAAGTGTTGTCATGTAGAAATTCTCGATAATGATGAATGCCAGCGAAAAAACGGTGGCAGCAATCATGGCCGAAATTTCGGAGTAAGCATTGATCCTCCACCAGAACCACCGGAGAATATAAATCAGCCCTGTTCCTGCTCCAATCATCAGCAGATACTGAAATGCCTGTAGTGCATTCTGGAGTACTAACGCAAGCAAAACCCCGAAGACCATCAGCAATACGGTACTAATCCTGCCAAACAGCACCTTTTGTTTCTCAGTTGCATCCGGGTTGTAAAAGCGGTGATAAAAGTCGTTGACCAGGTAAGATGAGCCCCAGTTCAGGTGCGATGCAACTGTTGACATGAATGCTGCAATCAGCGAAGCAACCACCAGTCCAAGCAAACCAGGGGGCAGGTATGTCCGCAACATGGCCGGATAGGCAAAATCCTCACGGATGTACTGCTCAGCCACACCGGGAAAAGCAGTCACCATGGACTGAATATCTGGAAAAACGATCATTGATGCCAGCGCCACCACAATCCACGGCCAGGGACGTATGGCGTAATGAAAAAAGTTGAACAGCAAGGTTGCCCCTATGGCATGGCGCTCCTCCTTTGCCGAAAGCATCCTTTGCGCCACATAACCGCCACCTCCCGGCTCCGCACCCGGATACCAAACTGCCCACCATTGCACTGCTATTGGGATGATAAAAATGTAGAGGAATAAGTCGGTTTGCTCAATTTTGGGAAATAAGTCCAATTTATCGGTTACACGCTCGTGGGCAAACAATCCCGAAAGGCCTTCAACACCTTCAGGTAATCCTTTAACAACAAATACGGCAGCTATCAGTGCACCGAACATTGCAAAGCCAAATTGAAAAAGGTCTGTCCATAAGATGGACTTCAGTCCACCCAGTCCGCTGTAAAACACCACAATCACCGCTGCAATGATTAGTGCCGGCGCCGGCTGAATGCCCATCATTACCCCGGCGAGTTTGATAAAAGCTAGTGATACGCTGGCAATAACCATCACGTTAAAGAAAAAACCCAGGTAAACAGCCCTGAAGCCTCTCAAAAAGGCAGCCATCCGTCCACTGTAGCGAATTTCATAAAACTCAAGATCGGTAAGCACCTTCGAACGATTCCATAATTTGGCATAGACGAAAACCGTAAGCATCCCAGTTAACAAAAATGCCCACCAAACCCAGTTACCTGCTACCCCGTTTTGCCTTACAATGTCAGTGACCAGGTTCGGTGTATCTGCCGAAAAGGTTGTGGCAACCATGCTCACACCCAATAGCCACCAGGGCATATTACGACCCGAAAGGAAAAACTCATTGTAACCCTTCCCTGCAGATCGTGAACTAAAAACAGCGATGCCAATTAGTATTACAAAGAAAAGAAAGATGATTATCCAGTCAATCTGTGCAAGTACCATGTTTTAAATTTTTCCGGCGAAAATAATGATGTTTTGCTGATCAGCCGATTTAAGTATGTGTTTTTTCAGGAATTTCTATTTTTACAGCAAAAAGCTAACATTGTGATTACACCTTCAAATCTCACCAAAGGCGATCTCATCGGGCTTGTTTCTCCTGCCAGCGCCATCGAAGCCCCTGTGCTTAACAATGCTGCTGCATTAATTAAAAGAATGGGCTACCGTGTGATTACTGGTAAACATGTCCTGGATAAATACCATCAGTTTGCTGGTACTGATGAAAACCGGGCAGCCGATTTCCAGCAAATGCTTGATCAAACTGAAGTCAGGATGATCCTGTGTACACGCGGTGGCTATGGTACGATGCGGATCATTGATAAGCTGGATTTCACGCGGTTCATGGAGCATCCAAAATGGATTGTTGGTTTCAGCGATATTACCGCTATACAAAACCATCTGTACACAGTTCACGGTGTTGAAAGTATACATGGAATTATGCCTTTGAATTATCCGGAGTGTGGAAATATTTGCACTGCCATCGATAAACTTTTTCAGGTCGTAAGTGGTAAAAACCCCAACTATGCTGTTCCTGCTCATCCATTGAACCGTCCTGGAAAATCTCAGGGAGTGTTGGTTGGAGGTAATTTAGCCATCATTACAAGCCAGATTGGAAGTGTTTCTGAAATTGATACAGATGGACGGATTCTTTTCCTGGAAGAAGTGGATGAAAAACTTTACCGCTTCGACCGGATGATGTTAACCCTGAAAAGAGCAGGTAAACTGAGCAATCTTGCAGGACTTGTAGTGGGTGGATTGACTGAAATGACCGACAGTGCCAAAGGCTATGGGAACAATGCAGAAGAAATCGTGGCTGATGCAGTGAAAGAATTTGATTTTCCGGTCTGTTTTGCCTTTCCGGCAGGCCATATTAAAGAAAACTACCCGTTGATTATAGGGCGTGAAGTAGCGCTCGATGTCAGGGAACAATCCGTCAGGCTTGACTTCAAATAACAATAATATGGCTGAACACAACGACACCGGAAACAAGGGCGAAGAACTGGCCGAGAAATACCTGCGAAGCATGGGTTACGAAATCCTTGAACGAAACTGGCATTTCGGGAAAAACGAAATTGATATTATTGCCAAAGACGGCAAATTCCTGGTGATTGCTGAAGTCAAAACCCGTCGCTCTAACTATTTCGGCGAGCCTGAAGAGTTCGTGACACGAGCCAAGCAACGCTCACTGATCACCGCCGCCAATGGCTATATCCTTAAAAAAAACATCGATCTCGAAACCCGGTTCGACATCCTCAGTGTAATTTTCACCGGTAATTCCTACACGGTTAAACAAATTAAGGATGCTTTTTACCCCATCCTTTGATGGGCATCCTTCCTGATAAATTGTTAATCGGGTATTAATGCCCCTCATTCAGCGGCTTAAACCCCTGACCCAATATCTCATTGGCATCTATCACAGTTACAAAAGCATGTGGATCAACTTCCCGGATGTAATCTTTCAGTATCTGGTATTCACGACGGCTTACATTGGTGTAAATCATGTTTTTCTCGGTTTCCTGGTACATGCCTTTTCCAACGAAAATTGTCCCGCCTCGGTTCAGGTCGTTGATAATTTTATTACGTATTTCCTGGTGATGGTCAGAGATAATAAACATAGTTTTTTCATAGGAGATTCCACGGAGCGTAATATCGATCACTTTTCCGGTGATAAAGATGACGATCCAGGAATAAAGCGGGATTTTCCAGTCGCCAAAAGCAGCAAGTCCAACAAGCACAATGGCCGAATCAACAATAATCATTAACTGCCCCAGGGGCAAACCAGTATATTTATTAATAATCATGGCCACAATATCCGACCCGCCGGATGTAGCTCTCGACCGGAAAATTAACCCCAGCCCAAAACCAATCATTACTCCGCCAAAAATACTCGCCAACAATATTTGATCACCCAGCTTCAGCGGGTCATCCTGGCCAATAAAATAGGTCAACATGTCCATAAATGAAGCCGTCAGGACAAATCCAACTACTGTTTTGATGCCAAACCTTGGCCCCAGAATTTTAATTCCAAGTATTGTCAGCGGGATATCCATGGTCAATCCCAGCAATCCGATGGGTATTCCAAGCGGCCAGAATTCAAAAACACCTTCAGTGAGGTAGTGAATTACAATTGCAATCCCGTAAACACCGCCGGGAACAATCTTGTAAGGATTAATAAACAGAACGAAACCCGAAGCCATGATAAACGTTCCAATCAAGATCAGGCTGTAAACCTTAAACCACTCTTTTGTGAATAGTTTTTCTTTTGTAACAAAAGTCATTGTAATCTGATTTGAAAAATGGCGGCAAAAGTACTGCTTAAGACTTAAGTATCCGGACAGGTGAGCAACAGGTAAGATAATGTAATAAGAGAATAATTCAGGTAAAATTAACCAAGTCAGGATAAACCAAACGTCCTGATGGTTGTTAATATTCAAACTGCAAGACTATTCAAACTATAATAACTATGAAGTTTATCCTGATCATTCCATTTATTTTCACAACTCTTTATTTAAACGGACAAGAAACAATGAAATACAAGCAACTGACTCCCGAAGAACAACGCGTGATCTTAAACAAAGGGACTGAAAGACCATTCACCGGTAAATACGACAAGTTCAGCGAAAAAGGCACTTACACCTGCAAACAGTGCGGAAATGCATTGTACAAATCTGAGGCAAAATTCGATTCAGGTTGTGGCTGGCCAAGTTTTGATGATGAAATAAAAGGGGCTGTGAAACGCGTTCCTGACGCTGACGGAATACGCACCGAAATCGTATGTACAAATTGTAACGCCCATCTTGGCCATGTTTTTAAAGGCGAACGTTTTACACCTAAGAATACCCGCCATTGTGTCAATTCCATTTCGATGGAATTTATTCCTGATATCCAGGAAACAAAAACAGCAAGAGCGATCTTTGCTTCAGGGTGTTTTTGGGGCGTTGAATATTATTTTAATAAGGCCAATGGTGTGATCGAAACAACCGTGGGATACACAGGTGGTAAAGTAAAAAACCCAACCTATGAGCAGGTTTGTACAGGTAAAACAGGCCATGCCGAAGCCGTTGAAGTGATCTTTGATCCGGCGCTGACAGATTACGAAACCCTTGCCAGACTCTTCTTCGAAACCCATGATTTTACCCAGATCGGCGGACAGGGACCAGACATTGGGGATCAGTACAGGTCGGTGATCTATTACCTTGACGAGCAGCAAAAGGAAATTGCCGAAAAACTAATTAAAATTCTGGAGGGTAAAAATTACAAAGTGGCAACCAAACTTGAGCAGGCATCCATATTCTACCGTGCTGAGGATTATCACCAGGACTATTATTTAAAAACCGGAGGGAACCCTTACTGCCACATAAAAAGACAGGTTTTTTAACAACCTTCCTTTAAAAGCGGCTGAACAATTAACGGTTATTGTATTGGTTCATGGTTAATTGTGTCCCGGCAAGCACAAAACTCTTCATCATTTCGATGGCAAGTGGGATTTTCTCAATCATGATCTTTTCCTCAGCCTTTGTCCATTTTCCCAATACATAATCAACCTGAAAGCCTTTGGCAAAGTCTTTGCCAATGCCAACTCTAAGCCTCGCAAAATCGCTATGTCCGAGTGTTTCGATAATGTGATTTAATCCGTTGTGTGTCCCTCCGCTTCCTTTAGGACGCAGCCTAAGCACACCGGTCTCAAGGTCGATATCATCTAAAACCACCAGCAAATTTTCAACCGGGACATTTTCTTTCTCAAGCCAGTATTTCACTGCTTTGCCGCTTAGGTTCATGTAAGTGGTTGGTTTGATCATTACGAGCTGGCGACCTTTTATTCGCGCCTCAGAATGGTAGGCATGACGCTGAATGGAAAAAGTGCTTTTCATCTCCTGTGCCAACGCATCAAGTACCAGGAAACCTATGTTATGACGGGTGTTGGCATAATCATCACCGATATTGCCAAGTCCGGCAATCAGATATTTCATGCTTTAGTTAATTTGAAAAAGGCACAAAGCGTTTTAATGTGCCTCATGCCTTTTACTGAAGTTCAAAATGTGATTATCCGTTTTTATTCGCTTGCAGCTTCAGCAGCGCCACCCTCTTCATGGGCTTCCTCCTCCTCGTCACCAACAACTGCCCTAGCACTCTTAACAGATACGATAATTGAAGTTGGCGGGTCTAAAAACTCAATATTATCCAACTTCATTTCCATCACTTTTCTTGACTCATTTATATTGAGTTTTGTGATGTCAACCACAATTTCATCCGGCAGATACTTAGGAAGGGCTTTAATTAACAGCTTCCTGTATTTACGGATTAGTTTGCCCCCTTTGAGAACCCCTTTTGAAGTTCCTGTAATTCTGATCGGCACGGCAATAGCAACAGGTTTATCGTCGAATATCTGCATAAAATCCACATGAAGGATATGGTCCGACACCGGATGGTACTGAACATCTTTCAAAATAGCGTTGTACTTCTTGCTGCCGATGTTCAATTCGATAATAAAGCTATTAGGGGTGAAGATAATGTCCTTGAAGCTCCTTTCGGGCATTGCAAAATGGAATTGTTCTTCACCACCATACAACACACAGGGAACATTGCCCTCCCTGCGATGTTTCTTAGCATCTTTTTTCCCTACGTTCTCTCTCAGAGAACCGCTCATTGATACTGTTTTCATGAATTAAAAATTAAATGATAAATAAAAAATATGTGTTTAAAGCATTGTCAAAAAATCAAAATGTGTGCTGATCGATTTGTTTTTATGCACACGCTTGATCACGTCGGCGAAAATACCGGCAGTGGATAAAACAGAGATTTTCCCTTTTGGTTCTCTTGGCAGGGTGTCGGTGACCAATACTTCTGTGAGCGCCGACTTCTCGATCCGCTCAAAAGCATCACCGGAGAAGACCGGATGCGTGCAGGCAGCCCTGACGCTTGAAGCGCCCATATCCATCATCAGATCGGCAGCTTTTGTAATTGTACCTGCAGTATCAATAATATCATCTACCAGCACTATGTCCCTGTCTTTTACATCACCAATAATCCTGATTGAGTCCACCTCGTTTGCTACTTTCCTGTGTTTGAAGCAGATCACGAGGTCGGTGTCGAGGAATTTGGCATAGGCTGCTGCTCTTTTGGTCCCGCCGGTATCAGGCGAGGCCATGGTAAGGTTAGGCAGGTTCATGTTTTTGAGATGTGGGACGAAAATTGAGGAGGCATACATGTGATCTACCGGGATATCCACAAAACCCTGAATCTGGTCAGAGTGAAGATCCATCGTAATAATGCGGTCAATACCTGCTGCCACCAACAGATTTGTCATCAGTTTAGCCCCAATACTCACCCGCGGTTTATCTTTACGATCCTGACGGGCAAAGCCAAAATAAGGTATCAACGCCACAACCCGCTTGGCTGAAGCCCGCTTGGCAGCATCGATCAATAATAAAAGTTCAAAAATGTTATCTGCCGGAGGATTGGTGGATTGAATCAAAAAAACGTCATTACCCCTTATTGTCTCCTCAAAACAAGGTTGGTACTCACCATCCATAAAATGACTAACGGTCACCTTACCTAATTCTTTTCCAAAGCTTTTTGCAATTTTTTCAGCCAGGTATTGCGAACTGCCGCCGGAGAAAATATTGACATTTGATGCCATGAGGTGGACTTTTTTTGATTTGTTTTGGGCTGCGAAAGTACAACAATTAATTTTTACGGGTGAAATTTTACAAAGGAATATACTTTTACATTTAAGAAAATGATACTTTTGCCGCCGCAAAGCCCAAACATTTAATGTTTTGAAACTATTAAACAGTTCATTCTCCGGCTTTCTGACTTCAAAAGGTAACCCGCCCGAGTGGCGGAATTGGTAGACGCGTTGGTCTCAAAAACCAATGAGCTTTGCTCGTGCCGGTTCGATTCCGGCCTCGGGTACCTTAAAAGCCCTGTGATCGAAAGGTTTCAGGGTTTTTTTATTTCCCCGAAAATTTTCATGCTTTTCTACCTACCTGCTGCCCAAGAGTTGATTTCTCTCATCAAGCAGCTTATCGATCGCATCATCTGTCAGGTCCGGCCTTTTCAGCATTTCGTCTATCAGCCTGACTCTTTCGTCCGGATCGGCTTTTGGATCTTCCTTAGGTGCCTGGTACTCACGAATTGCAGGTTGGAGATTCGTTGTTGTGTCAATGCTATACTCCTCGCCCAGGTCGCTTTTCATGATATCCAAAAACTGCCGTACCATTTGTTGAAAAGGCAACCCCAGTTGACCCATCATTTCGAGGGGAATATTGTTTTTGAACATTTCATAGTTGTTGATTATGAAATCAATATTCTGTTTTAATATTGGGTCGAGATGCTCAAACCGGGGATCGTTGGTGTTGGCTTTGATTTTTTTTAATAGCCGGATAAGTTCGTCGAGATCACGCTGAAATGACTCGTTAGCCTGGTTCATACTCATGGTCTTTTTGGATTTGCCTGCAAAAATAAGCAAGAAAATTAACCTGAAAACGGATTACTGGTGACAGGGTAATTCTTTTAAACCGTGTCAAAATGAATGAATTCAATGATTCAAAAAAACGAGGCTGTATTAAAAGTCTTCCTGTTAGATTTTCAACCTTCTGAATTAAAAATAGACTTTTGAGACAGCCTCGTCTTGTCAAAGAATAATGAATCCCGCTATTCTTCCATCATTTCGGTATAATATTTATAAAAGTAAGGAATGGTTTCGATCCCTTTGTAGAAGTTGAACAACGGATAGTTCTCGTTGGGTGAGTGGATGGCATCAGACTCAAGGCCAAAGCCCATGAGGATGGATTTTATTCCAAGAATTTTTTCAAATGTCGAAATGATTGGGATACTTCCACCGCTGCGTACCGGAACCGGTCTTTTACCAAAGGTGGTGGTATAAGCTTTATCTGCAGCCAGATAGGCTTTCATGTCGGTTGGTGAAACGTAGGGATATCCGCCATGCAGCTCGGTTACTTTAACCTTTACTGACTTTGGAGCAATACTTTCGAAATACCTTGTGAACAGCCCGGCGATCTTTTTGTGATCCTGATGAGGAACCAGTCGCATCGAAATTTTTGCATATGCTTTCGATGGGATGACGGTTTTGGCTCCTTCGCCGGTGTAACCACCCCAGATGCCATTCACATCAACAGATGGCCTGATGCCAGTGCGCTCGCTGGTGGCAAAACCGGTTTCGCCTTCTATCTCAGCAATGTCGATCGCTTTTTTGTATTCGTTGAGGTTAAATGGCGCTTTGGCCATCATTTCTCTTTCTTCCATCGAAACTTCGAGCACATCATCATAAAAGCCGGGGACGGTGATCCTGAAATTTTCATCCTGCAATTGTGCAATCATTCTTGCCAGCACATTGATCGGGTTGGCTACAGCACCTCCATACAGGCCGGAATGCAGATCGCGGTTGGGGCCGGTCACTTCCACTTCCATGTAAGCCAAACCACGCAACCCTGTGGTAATTGAAGGGATATCCTGCGCAATCATTCCGGTATCGGAAACCAGGATGATGTCGGCTTTAAGCATCTCTTTATGCAGTTCACAAAATTTCCCGAGGTTGGGCGAACCGATTTCTTCTTCCCCTTCTATCATGAATTTCACGTTACAGGGTAAAGTATTGGTTTTTACCATCAACTCAAATGCCTTGGCATGCATAAAAGCCTGTCCTTTGTCGTCATCGGCGCCACGGGCAAAGATTTTTCCATCCCTGACTTCCGGTTTAAATGGATCGGTTTTCCACAGCTCTATCGGATCAACGGGCATCACATCATAGTGGCCATAGACCAGCACTGTGGGTTTGGAAGGATCTATCATTTTTTCGCCGTAAACCACCGGGTTGCCATCACTGGGCATTACTTCGGCCCGATCGGCGCCGGCAGCCAGTATGGATATTCTCCATTGCTCGGCAGCCCTGATCATGTCATTCTTGTGCTCCTGAATTGAGCTGATTGATGGGATTCTGATTAATTCAAACAATTCTTCGAGAAAGCGATCCTTGTGCTCGTCAATATACTTCTTTACGTGTTCCATTTGTAATGTTGATTAAGTTAGTGATTATTTAAAATGAGATTTTTTCCTGATGAGGGGTCTTTGGGTGAATAAATCATAATTTTGCGATGCTCAAAAACGGCGTAAAATTACACATTTAGATTTAAAAATGAAGAAAATCAGGGTAGCAATTAACGGATTTGGCCGCATCGGAAGGGTATTCTGCCGCCAGATGATCACCAATCAACAGCTTGAACTGGTCGCTGTAAATGACCTTACCGACCCTCAAACGCTTTGTCACTTGCTCAAATACGACTCGGTACACCGGGCGTTTCAGGGAACGGTTGAGTTTGACAAGGACCTTCTGATTATTAATGGTAAAAAAGTGGTTGTGTATAATATTACCAACCCTGAAATGATACCCTGGAAGTCGCTTGATGTGGATGTTGTAGTCGAGTCCACCGGAAATTTTACCTCCAAAGAAGGCGCAGAGAAACATTTGCACGCCGGGGCAAAAAAAGTAGTCATCTCGGCGCCGGCAAAAAATGAAAGCGATAGCATTCAATATGTTGTACTTGGCGTTAACGATCATCAAATCGACTGGAGCGTTCCGATCATCAGTAATTCATCGTGTACAACCAACAACGTTGCCCCCCTGATTAAAATACTTGACGAGAATTGGGGGATTGAAAAGGGTTTTATCACTACGGTTCATTCCTATACAAAAGATCAGCATCTGCTCGATGCGCCGCACAAAGACCTTCGCAGAGCCAGGGCAGCAGCCTATTCAATCGTACCAACGACTACCGGTGCTGCAAAAGCGTCAACCAAAATATTCCCCCATTTGAAAAACAATCTCGGTGGCGCCGGAATCCGGGTTCCGGTTCCAAACGGCTCACTTACTGATCTCACCTGCACTTTACACAAACCTACCAGCATTCAAGAAATCAATCAGAAATTTAAAGAAGCGGCAGAAGGGAAATTGAAAGGCATCCTACAGTACACCGAAGACCCGATTGTTAGTATGGATGTGATTGGGAATACCCATTCGGCTGTATTTGATTCGCTGTTAACGGCGGTTTTAGGTGATAAAAACAAGCTGGTGAAGGTAGTGGCCTGGTACGATAACGAAATGGGGTATTCCACAAGGCTGGTTGAACTGATTGAGCGATTTGCCCCAAAATAGTCTGATGTAGTTTAATCTCGTGGTGGGGTTTTTCGCAGGTTTTTCTTTTCCGACTGCAACTTTTTATCCTGAAGTCTTTTTTTTCTGAACGATTCCGGAAGGCGGGTAACTCGTCGCTTGCGGGGCACTTTTAGGGCACGCTCAAGTATTTCATAAAATTTCTCGATGGCGGTTTTTTTATTTTTTAATTGCGAACGCCATTCCTGGCATGAAACCACTATGATACCCTCCTCCGAAATCTTCTTTTTCAGACGCGATGTTATCCTTGCTTTTTCTTCATCAGTCAGGAGCAGGGAAGCAGCAATATTAAAACGCAGGTCAATCCGTGTACTGACCTTATTCACATGCTGACCGCCCGGTCCGCTGCTGCGCGAGGCTACAAAGCTGCACTCATTCTCCAGGTATCTTTCTCTAAGTGTACAAATAGCGCTTAATATTTCTTTTAGGTGTCTTGATAAATTCTACATCTACAATCTCCACATCGGCAATTTGCTCGTATTTAGGCAACTCTTTATTAAATTGCCTGATCGTGTTTTTCAACTTCAGTTCAATATCCCCAAAACTCATATTGCCACTTTCCATGGCTTCACGATCGGGATAAATCATCGCAATGAGCCTGTTGTTCTGAACTTTAACCACGCATTCCTGAACAAGAGGCAGGTTGGAGATTTTAGCTTCCAACTCCTCGGGATAGATATTTTGCCCCGAAGGACCAAGAATCATATTTTTACTCCGTCCTTTGATAAATAGATAACCATCTTTGTCAAGATAGCCCAGATCACCGGTTTTCAGCCAACCATCCCTAGTAAATGCCTCTTTGGTTGCCACCTCATTTTTGTAATAACCACTCATGATGTTGTCGCCTTTTACAAGAATTTCACCTGTTTCATCCCCGGAATTTTCCTTTTTTATCCTTATTTGCATCCTGTCAACAACTCTTCCTGCCGACCGGTGTTTTGATTCTTTCCAACCGGAATAGGTGATTAGCGGGCCGCATTCAGTCATCCCGTAACCAATGGTAAAGCGAAACCCGATTTTTCTGAAAAACTCCTCCACATCTTCGCTCAAAGGAGCGCCGCCGATAACCAGTTCATAAAATCTTCCGCCAAAAGACTCAGTAAGTTTTTTCTCCACCTTCTTTTGAATTAAGCCTGAAAGAACCGGTGCATGCAGCAAAATTTTCATCATGGGTTTATCAATGGCCGGCAGGATGCGTTTTTTATAAATTTTCTCGATGACAAGCGGCACAGATAAAATCAAATGTGGTTTAACCTCCTGAAATGCTTTGGTGACAATCTGGGGAGAAGGAATTCGGGTTAAAAAAGTGATGTGGCAACCAAGTGTCACTGGAAACAGGAATTCAAACAAAAGCCCGTAAGCATGTGCCAATGGAAGAAAGGAAACAATTTTTTCGCCTGCTTTCAATGGCATATTTTCCTGTGCAAATTTGATGTTGGAATAAATGCTCCGTCGTGGAAGCATTACCCCCTTTGTAAAACCTGATGTTCCGCTGGTGTAAGAAATAACACAGATATCATCAGCATTAAAATCACCGAAATGAATTCCATCCTGCGTAATATGCTTCGCGTCAAATTGATGACTAACTTTTTCAACCATATCTTTCAGGCGCTTCGAGGGATCTGACATAACCGAGTAATCCGATAATTTCAAAATTCCTGTAAGGTGCTCAAAGTGTTCGATATCAATTTTTTCATAGCTTGATTCGGAAACAAACAGCAATTTAGCATCCGAATGATTGATGATATGATGAATGTTATCAGTCGAAAAATCTGGCAGGATGGGAACGGCTATTGCTCCATAGGTAAGAATTCCGAGGAAAGTTATTCCCCACATGGATGAGTTACTGCCAAGCAGGGCAATTTTATCCCCTTTTGCAATCTTTGCAGCAGCAAAAAGCTGGTGCAGATAGAGAATTTTTTCGCCTGATTCGCGATATGTCAACGTATTTCCATTATAATCGGTAAAAGCTTCCAAATGCCAGTTTTGGCGGATTGTATCTGCGAAAAGATGGTTGAGATGGTGGGAAAGTGGGTTTTGTTTTTTAGGTTTTTTGAGCATTTCATTTCAGATTTTTAGTAAAAAGATAAGTTTATTCTTTGCAAGATTACGATTTTTTTTAGTTTTGAAGCACCATTTAACCTGCATTAATAATTGCATAACCAATGAACAGATATGTTGAGCAGTTGATCGAAGACATCAGGAAAGCAGCGGCAAATGCACCTCAACCGGACGATGATGAAACAGAAATCTCAGATGAGGAGGCCCTTGCCCGTCATTTTGATGATGTAGAACAATACCTGCACGGTGAGCGGGAAAAATTATCAGAGATTATTGGAATTCCACTCAATTTGTTGCCTTCTCCCGGAAAACTAACTAAAACCCAGATCAGCAAATTAACAGTGGAGCTGGTCAGGCTCCTTAATGTCTGGAATTTTTATCCGGATTTTCCCAATAATCTGCCTGATCATATGAAATACGCCGCATTGCTCGGAATTTGGGAGAGTGAGCAGGTTTATATGAATTCAGGAGAAACCCACCTTGAGTTTTGTGATTATGATCCGTCAGACTGCCCTTTTCCAGGATATTGCAAATCATGTGATGACTTCAATACCGATCCTGAAGAATCGGAAGATGATACTACGGATGAAATAGAAGATGGCTGGCTTTTTCCTGATTCGAATTTCGTGGTGAATAAGCCTGGCAAAGACGACCAGGATAGTGATGAAAAATTTATAACCGGTATATTTAACTATTGTGATCGCTGGTGTGAACGATGTGATTTTACTACACGCTGCAGAAGTTTTGCCATGGAATTAGAGCTGCAAAAAGAGTTTGAGGAGGAAGCACTCGAAGATGAAAATCTTGCCAACGATTTGCTTGAAGATTTCAACGAAAACCAGGATGACAATATCTCTGACGAAAATCCTTATACCTTACCCGATGATTTGTTCAAATTTGATGAACTTGATGAGTCCGATCCAGATAGTCGCAAAGACTTCTTTTCAGTCTATCAAAAAACAGAACGACACCCTCTTTCAGTACTATCGGACGAATACTCGCAAGATGCCGGTGCTTGGTTGTATAAACATCACACTGAGTTTGAGAAAAATCTAATCCGCTGGCTTGCCAGCGGACATGCCGATAAAATTTCAGAGGCTTTTAACGTGTTGATGTGGTATCATCTGTTTATCCATATCAAACTCAAAAGAGCAATCAATGGCTACTATGAACTGGAAAATTTTGACGACGTGGAGTATGATATGAACGGCACAGCCAAAGTCGCCCTGATTTCGGTGGATCGTTCGCTTGACGCCTGGCGCACCCTTAAACTTTACTTCAAGACCGGTGCGACTACCATTGATGAATTTCGGGGTCAACTGGAAAATATCAGGTTGATGACCGAAGAGATGTTTCCTGAAGCAAGACATTTTATCAGGCCAGGGCTTGATGAATAACTTGTAGATAATCAGGTTACAGCCAATATCTTTTTTGAATAGTTTTCAAACCATTTTTTTGATGTGATTTCCTCAAGCCGGCGGATTGCCTGATAAATCTCTTCATAAGTTGTGTAAATCGGAGTGATTCCAAACCGGATGTTATCGGGTGATCTGAAATCGGGAATAATTGCATGACTCCCGTCAGTTGGGTTGATCATAGCCTGGCAAATGCGGTAAGCCTCAGGGTGCTGCAACGAAACGTGAGAACCTCGTTCGAAATGATTTAACGGCGATCCAAATTGAAATCCTAATGGGATAAGAAAGTTTTTTGCCAGAAAAATCAGATAATCAGTTTGCTTGATGCTCTTTTCCCTTAATTTTTCCAATCCGGCAGCAAGAATGATATCCAGCCCCGGCTCAATAGCAGCCAGTGAGAGGATAGGAGGAGTTCCAACCATGAATTTTGCAATGCCTGCTGCGGGCTTGTAATGGTGATCAAACGCAAATGGCCGTTCATCACCAAACCAACCCCAGACAGGCGATATGAGTTGGTTATGCAACTTCCGGCTTACATAAAGAAACGCCGGTGAGCCAGGGCCACCGTTTAAATATTTATAGGTGCATCCCACAGCCATATCGGCGCCTGATGCCGACAAATGCAAAGGAACAGCTCCGGCAGCATGACTCAAATCCCAAATGATGAGCGCGCCATGGGAATGAGCCAGTTCATTCACTTTCTGCATGTCATACATAAACGCGCTTTTGAAAGCTACGTGCGACAAAACCACCAGCGCAGTGTTTTCGTCGATGACCGATGAAAGCGCTTCCAAGCTAACCCCAACCCCATTGTCCGATGGCGCAAGGACCAACTCATATTCAGCCCCGAACTGGTGTATAATACTCTGAAGCACATACAAATCGGTCGGGAAATTCAATTCATCACTTACGATTTTAGTTCGGCCTTTTTGGCCTTTGATAGCAGCCCATGCCAGTTTGTACAAATTCATGGAGGTGGAGTCGCAGGCCATTACTTCGTCAGCATCAGCCCCAATGATCTTTGCAATTTTCCCGCTTATCACCTTCGGAAGATCATACCACCCCTCATTCCAACTACGAATCAACCTTTTACCCCATTGATTATCGACAGCCCCGGTAAGTAACTGCCGGGTAACAAGTGGCAATCTGCCCAGAGAGTTTCCATCCAGGTAAATCAATTCGCTATCCTGAATAAAAAACTGGTTACGAAACATCTTAAGTTCATCCAACCGGTCCAGTTGTAAAGCAAATTCAGCATTTGCTTCAAAGGTAAAATCGTTCATTCAGTTGATTTTTTTAAATTGACTATTGACTCCAAAATCGGGTGCATTTTACTCACCCATTCCCGGTACATTTTACCCGATGGGTGCAGGCTGTCGCCGGCCAGAAGCGTTTTGTCACTGGAAGCCTTTCTTGAAATTGAGGTTATTTCGATATAATGTGCCTCAGTTCTTCCGGATTCATCAAAATTTATCGCATTGAAAATATTGATCTCTTCACTGATTTTCTGCGGGTTCAGATTGGCAGCAAACGGTGTTACTCCATAATCAGGGATTGACAGGACAATTACTCTCTTAGCGTTATGGCCGGCAAAGACAACTGCTTGTTGCAGCAGTTCCCTGAACTCAAGACGGTATTGTGTTTTATCCAAACCGCGGTATTGATTGTTTACGCCTATTAATAAAGTGACTAAATCAAAAGTCCCTTCGGGAATAGAATCGGCAATCGCATTGATCAGCTGCGAGGTAGTCCAGCCTGTTTTGGCTAAAATATTGGTTTCGATCTGAAATTGACTACCGGCTTCCAAAGTTAAAGCGAGCTGCGCAGGAAAAGTCTCTTCCATACCAACTCCTTCTCCGATGGTGTAAGAATCTCCAAGTGCAAGGAAGCGGAATGCTAAAGGTGCCTCACTTACTTCTCCTTTGTTCTGACAGGAATACATAAGAAACAGGATTAGTGCAGGCAAAAAGATCAGGTTTTTCATGATAAAATGGTTTGTTTTATTAGTACCAAAATTCAATATCTCTCATAAAGAATAGAAAAAGTGAGGCAATGGTTTGGATCAGTTATTCCATCCGTACAATTTTAGGGTAAAATAGCGCCAAAACATTCACCAGGTCTTTTTGCGCCTCCATCACCTGATGGATATCTTTGTAGGATGCCGGTGATTCATCCAGTGCACCACCGATAAGTTCCACATCGTGCTGCTTCAGCACCATCTTCAGTTTTTCAGTCGTAAAAAGTGATTTTGCTCTCCTGCGTGAGTATAACCTTCCGGCGCCATGCGATGCAGAGTTGAGCGAGTCTTCGTTTCCTTTCCCTGAAACGATAAAAGCCGGGGACACCATATTCCCGGGAATGACACCGACATCGCCTATGTTGGCCGGGGTAGCCCCTTTCCGATGGATGATCAGCGACTTGCCGTCGGATAGTTTTTCTTTCAAGGCAAAATTATGATGGTTTTCAACGACTTTTATCGGATGGCTGCCCAACGCTTTTGACAGCTTTTGATGGATAATCCGGTGATTGGCGGCGGAGTAATCGCCGGCCAGCGTCATCGCCTGCCAGTACTCCTGCCCTTCCTCTGATTCCAGATCGAGCCAGGCCAGCAAAGCTCCTTCTCCGGTAATACCCAGTTTTTGACGCGCTAAAGTGGTGTAATGTTTGGCAATAGCCGAACCGAAATTGCGCGAACCTGAGTGGGACATGATGGCAAAGTACTCTCCCGTTGGTAACCCAAGTTCACTGGTTGGCTCATTCACCACCACATAGCCCACATCCACAAAGTGATTGCCGTGACCTGAAGTACCCAGCTGACTGTAAAAAGTCTTTTGTAAATCTTTCAGAAACTTTATCTCCCTAAACTCCTTCCTTTCCATCAACTCATGACTTCCTATATCGTTGAACTCAGCAAGGCCAAAGCGGGTATGTTCTATCAGGATTTTTTTCAGGTTTTCGCGATGGGTTTCAAGCAGCTGTGGCGACTCAGGGTAAACTGACAAACACATTCTGCAACCGATATCCATTCCCACGCCATAAGGCATCACAGCATTGTAGGCAGCCACCACGCCGCCAATGGGCAGGCCATAGCCAAGATGCGCGTCAGCCATCAAAGCCCCTTTCACAGTTACAGGCAGTTTCATGGCTACGTACATTTGCTGGAGGGTTTCCGGATCAATCTGGTCTTCGCCATAAATCTTAAATTCGGTGGCAATGGTTTTACGTTTAAGCGATTTTGATGTGGATTTTTCAGATTTCGCTTCTGATCGCCGCAAAAGTGTAACCAATTCTCCAAAATGCTCGTGATCAGCAAACTTTGCCGGATCGAGCATCAACTCCTCCAACAGTCCGAGCACTTTCTGTTTATCTTCACGCCGGTAATACTTTTCGATCAACTGACCGGCCAGTTTCACAGCTTTCTCATCCGTTAACCCGATCTTTTTCAGCTCTCTCGCCCTGATCTTCAGTTTTTTCATTGTATTAGTTTGCGGGTCAAAAATAGTGTTTAAGATATTATGAAGACGAAATAAATAAGGAGGAGTTCTATTGATGCAGCCATTTTTAAAAAACCGGAAAATTGCCGGGATTGCTTTTCCATGGCAGGCTTGGGCCTGTCAAGATAGCCCGGACAAGGCTCTGCCTCGTCCGAACCCATGTTCAGCTTAGGCTCCAGCCTAAGCTGCATCTTTTTCTGCAGGCTCCTGCCTGCATTTCTGATTGTCAGGGTTTGAACTCAAAATGAATTGGCTGATTCTTTTTGCTTCCCACCGGAAAAGCGAAACCTTATCCATTTTCCAATCCTTAATAGAAAGGGTACCCGAATGAAAATCAATAAGCTTATTGAATAGCCCTGACAGTCCCGCACGTGCAGGACTGTCAGGGCTCGATGATAGATTGTTCGCGAAAAGTTTTATCCAGAAATCCATCCGGAATTCAACGAAAAAGCCCGCAAGCAATAAACTTACAGGCTTTTTTGGTGGTACCACCTGGAATTGAACCAGGGACACACGGATTTTCAGTCCGTTGCTCTACCAACTGAGCTATGGTACCTCATGATTTTCGAGCAGCAAAAATAACCTCTTTTTGAATATCCCAAGAATTTTTTTTCATCTTTGTTGAAATTTAAACAAAGTATAAATTAAATTTGCCAGCAGAATGAATCAGATGATCCTTTAAACATGACGAATTCCGGTACCCAGCTTGATTTACTTTCAGCATCACGGCTAATAATTGACTTTGGTAATACTTTTACCAAGACGGCTGTTTTTCGGGAAAACAAACTTTTAGAATTACTCACCGGTCCAATCATCTCTGTAGGGGAACTTGAATCATTGAAAACCAAATACAACCCGCAACATGCCATCATTGCCAGCGTCATTGACATTCCTGAAGGTGTAATCAATTATTTGCACAAAACATTTCATCTCATTCAACTCGACCAACACACACCAATACCTATCAGCAACCGATACAAAACACCTGACACACTTGGCAGTGACCGCCTTGCCATGGTTGTAGCTGCAAACAGCCTTTTTCCCGGGAAAAACTGCCTTGTAATCGGCGCCGGAACCTGCATCACCTATGATTTTATTGATCACTCGGCAACCTATTACGGAGGCGCCATTTCACCCGGAATTTCACTGCGTTTTAAGGCGTTGCATAATTTCACCGGCAAGCTGCCGTTTGTTAGTTTCAACGAAAATGCAGAGAATGCAGAAATTACCGGAACTACCACTGAACAATCAATCCTATCAGGTGTGCTCATCGGGTCAACAACCGAAATTGACGGCACAATTGACAAATACAGAGCACTTTACCAAGGATTACAGGTGATGCTGACTGGCGGAGATATGAATTATTTTAAGAAAACGTTAAAAAATCGCATCTTTGCAGCCTCAAATTTGGTACTTACCGGATTAAATGTAATATTAGATTTTAATGTCAAAAAACAATAGGTTAGCTTTAGTTGGCAGTTTGTTATGCGTGATGCTCAGTCTGATAAACTCCGTTGGATTTTCTCAGGCCTCTGTCAACTCTCCTTACTCCAGGTTTGGAATGGGAGATTTGGCCACCCGAAAAGCCACCTACAACTTTTCGATGGGAGGTGTGGCCAATGCCATCTACAGCCCACAATATGTTAACCCTTTTAATCCGGCCGCCAATGCCGGTATTGATACACTTTCATTTATTTTTTCCGGTGGCCTGATCAGTAAATTTGGTACATTATCCACCGAAAACGGATCCAGCCCGTCTAATTTTGCCTCCCTTGGCTATCTTCTTTTTGGATTTCCTGTAACAAGGTACATCAAATCTTCCATCGGGCTGACTCCTTACAGCAATGTTGGATACAAGGTTATTGCATCTGAAATAGTTCCTGAAGTTGGTAAAACTGACTACTATTTTGAAGGTTCCGGCGGATCAAACGAATTTTTTCTTAGCACTTCGATTGAGCCGATAAAAAACTTATCTGTTGGGGTAAAGGCGAGTTACTTATTTGGAAAATCTCAACGGTCACAAGTTGTCTTTTTCCCCGACTCCGTTGGTTACATCAATACCCGTATTGATAACCAGGTTGACCTGGGTGATTTTTATTTTGATTTTGGAGCGCAGTTTCATAAACCCCTAAGCAATGGAATGACGTTAGGGTTTGGTGGTATCTATGCCCCCTCCCAGAAAATTAAATCGATCCGTAATTATATTTCAAGGGCTTACTTTCCAACAGCCATAGGTGTGGAGTCCTACCGGGATACCATCGAAATGCAGCTTGACACCAAAGGATCGGTGACCATACCAGATAAATATGGGGTTGGGTTGATGTTAAAAAACAAAGACAAATGGTTGGTTGCCGCAGACTTTAACTGGCAGTATTGGAGCAAATTTGAAGCCTTTGGAGTCAAAGATTCTCTTACCAACACCTTTCAGTTTTCGATGGGCGGTGAATACCTGCCAAGCGACAGATCAATTGATACATACTGGAAAAAGATAAAATACAGGGCAGGTTTTAATTTTAACCAAACCTATCTGAATCTGCAAAACACACAGATTAATGAGTTTGGTATCAGTTTTGGAATGGGATTGCCAATTCCTCGTTCTTTCTCAACACTGAATCTTGGGTTTGAACTGGGCAGGCGGGGAACAACAACTTCCAACCTGATCCAGGAGAACTATATTAAAATCAATGTTGGTGTGTCTATCTGGGAAAGATGGTTCGTTAAAAAAAGATATTATTAATCATCTCATTGTAAAATCAGAACAAGAATAACAACTAAACTATCATATCAAAATGAAAACAAAAATCAAATTATCGGCAATCGGATTCTTTTTATTCTTTTTCATCGGCAATCAAATTGTCGCTGAAAATAATGTAAAAAGTAAAACAGAAACTTTCAACGCCAGTAATTTACTGCAACAGGAGCCTGGTAAATATGGCGATGATAGTGCTACTTGTATTATTAACCTGTCGCTGTATCGCGAGTTTTACAAACAATGGAGAGCGAGCAACTATGCCAGCAAAGCAGTTTATGATGCTATTGGTCCATGGCGCTGGGTATTTTTCAATTGCCCTATGGCATCGCAAAATACCTATCTTGACGGCTCCAATATGATTGAGTATTTTATGAAGAAAGAAAAATCGGAAGAGTTGAAGAATAAATATGTTGACACTTTGCTCATGATTTACGATCAGCGAATTAACTATTTCGGCCGCGAAGGTTATGTACTTGGACGCAAAGGCTCTGACCTGATCAAATACCGTCCGGATGATTATCAGGCAGCCTACGAAATCTTTAAAAGATCTGTTGAATTGCAGGGAAATGAATCCGAATCATTTGTACTAGCCTATTATTTTCGTTCAATTACCAGTATGATAGATGCAGGTAAGCTCGAAAAAGGGACAATTGTTGAAGCTTATGATCATTTGAGTCAGATCGTTGATCACAACATTAAAGCCAGCAAAAACGATCCTGAGGCTCTTGCATCTTGGGAAAATGTAAAAGGAAACATAGAAGTGTCATTCGAACCCTATGCTACCTGCGAGGACCTCATTGAGATTTATGGTGCAAAATATAATGAAAACCCAAATGATGCTGAATTGCTGAAAAAAATCACCTCAATGCTCGACAGTAAAAACTGTACCGATTCGCAACTATTTTTCGATGCCTCAGTGAAATTGAACGAAATTGAGCCATCTCCCAATTCCAGCTTGATGATCGGCAAGATGCTCATCAAAAAGGACATGCTCACTGATTGTATTCCTTACCTTGAAGATGCCCTCAAAATTGACAATGACGACACGAAAGCCGACATTTTCCTGATGATGTCAAATGTTTATCGCCAGTTGAAAAACTATCCTGTAGCCCGCAAGTATGCTCTTCAGGTTTTAGACCTGAAACCCAACAACGGTCATGCTTATCTTACAATTGGCGATATGTATGCATCAAGTGCTCCTGATTGTGGCGATAACGATTTGACAAGAAAAGTGGCCTACTGGGCAGCGGTTGATAAATACATCCGTGCCAGACAGGTTGACCCTGAAATTGCTGACATAGCTCAAAGCCGTATTTCCACCTACTCCCAGCAATTCCCAAACTCTGAAACGGTATTCTTTTACGATCTCAAAGAAGGCGATGAATACACGGTTGAATGCTGGATAAATGAAAAAACAAAGGTCAGGGCATTGAAATAATGTGCCAAAAGGACCTCGAAGCGTTTGTTAAATGTGAACCATCAACTCTCCAATATCAGAATAACATTTCAAAAGATCATTGCTG
Source organism: Bacteroidales bacterium (assembly GCA_014860585.1). Classification (NCBI taxonomy): domain Bacteria; kingdom Pseudomonadati; phylum Bacteroidota; class Bacteroidia; order Bacteroidales; species Bacteroidales bacterium. Next base: position 60,241 of record JACZJL010000098.1, read on the forward strand.
CAGCATTTGTTGCAGCAATGATCTTTTCATGTAAAAACGACATGAAAACGATCTCTTCATTTACAATCGAGGAGAATCCTCCTGCTGAAACAGCAAAGATGGTTGAAGTGCTTTACAGCGATTCAGGAAAGGTACTCATCAGGCTCGAAGCCAAAAAGTTAAACCGATTTTCTACAGACGACCCATACATTGAATTCCCTGAAGGGTTAAACCTTTATTTTTTTGACTCACTGATGAACGTAAAAACAACCCTGAGCGCTAATTATGGCATTAGTTATGAAAAAACAAAGATTATGGAGGTTAAAAACGACGTGGTGATAAACGATTTTGAAAAGAAAGAAATGCTGAATACTGAGCATTTGATCTGGGATCAGCGACAACAGAAAATCTACTCCAATGTATTTGTCAAAAGAACAAGCCCTGACGGTGTGCTTTATGGTGACGGCTTTGATGCTGACGAAAGCCTGAAATCATACACTCTGAGGAATCCAAGAGGAATTTTTACCATTAAAGAAAATGAACCTGAATAATGAATGATTATGCCTTTATTATTGGAGCTCTGCTGCTTTCAGCTTTTTTTTCAGGTATGGAGATTGCATTCATTACTGCCAACCGTTTAAAAATTGAGGTGGACAAGAGCAATGGAATCCTGCCTGCTAGCATACTTTCAACTTTTATCCGTATTCCTTCAAAGTTTATCGGAGCCATGCTGCTGGGCAACAATATCGCTTTGGTAGTGTATGGCATTTTCATGGCAAGAATACTCGAAGCGCCACTGATCAACTTTTTACCCCTATTTTTAAAATCCGAATTTTCAATCCTGCTTTTTCAAACTATCATAGCAACCCTCATTGTTCTTTTTATTGCTGAATTTATCCCAAAAGTACTTTTCAGGATTAACTCCAACCAGATACTCTATGTTTTTGCCATTCCAGTTGCAATTTTCTATTACCTCTTCTACCCTGTAATTCATCTCTTTATCGGATTTTCTGAATTGGTTCTCAAGAGTTTCATCAAAATCAAGTTTTCACGGGAACACCTGGTCTTTAGTGTTATTGATCTGGACCACTACCTTAAGGAATTCTCAAAGGATTACGACAGTACCCAGGAAGTGAAGCAGGAAATCCAGATGTTTCAGAATGCGATTGATTTCCGCAGTGTTAAACTGAGGGAATGCATGGTTCCCCGTACCGAAATAATAGCGCTTGAGGAAAATGACAGCGTTAGCAGGCTGCGCGATTCATTCATCACCTCAGGGCATTCCAAAATCCCGATTTACCGGGATTCGATTGATAATATTATTGGTTACACGCACTCGGCTGATATGTTTAAAAATCCTCATTCCATAAAATCAATCATGCGGAGTATTATTGTTGTGCCCGAGGCTATGCTGGCCAATACGGTGCTTTCAACTTTTATTCAGGAAAATAAAAGCATTGCGGTAGTAGTGGATGAATTTGGGGGTACGTCAGGGCTGGTCACCATGGAGGATGTTATCGAAGAAATCTTCGGCGAAATAGACGATGAATTTGATGTAGAAGAACTCACCGAAAACCGGATCAGTCAAAATGAATATATTTTCTCGGCAAGGCTCGAAATTGATTACCTGAATGAACAGTATTCATTAAATCTTCCCGAATCAGAAGAATATGAAACCTTAGCCGGACTAATTATTTACTACCATCAAAGTATCCCTGAACTTAACGATATTATCCACATTAACAATCTGGAATTCAATATACTCGAAGCAAAGGAAAACCGGATTGAAACCATAAAACTCATCGTTAAGAGTGATAGTGAAAACTAACTAATTCCGGAATTAAGGAAAAAAAATTTCCCCGTTTCATTATCTATTGTATTTTTGCACCCTTCAAAAAAAATTGATCAAATGGCAGTAATAGGACAAATCAGAAAACATTCAGGACTACTTGTAGTCATTATTGGCGTAGCGCTGGCGGCTTTTGTTCTGGGAGATTTTATCAAACCCTCTCAAAACAGGCCAACAAGTGTTATTGGTGAAATTGACGGAACTGAGATACCAGCTCAGTCTTTTAACGACAGAGTTGCCGAACAACTCCAGAACAGGCGGGACCAGCAACAATCCGAGCGCATAACGCCTCAGGATGAATTTCAAATCAGACAGCAGGTTTGGAATCAATTGATCGAAGAGGTCATCATGGGTAATGAATTTGAAATCGTGGGATTGGCCGTAACCAAAGAAGAGTTATCAAACGAAATACTTGGCGAACAACCGAACCGATTAGTGCAACAATCATTCAGAGATCCTAATTCAGGAACATTTAATCCTGAAGTGGTTCGTAATTTCCTGCAAAATCTCGATCAGCAGAACCCTGATATGAAAAGGAGATACCTCAGCCTTGAGCGAATGGTTAAAGACGATATCATCAAAACAAAATACAGAAATCTATTATCAAAAAACTATCATATCCCTGAAGCTTTTGCAAAACTTGATCACCAGACCAAGAATAAAAGTGCTGATGTCAGATTTGTTGCACCTAAATATGCCGCAGTAGCTGATTCACTCATCACAATCACGGATAGTGATTTGCGAAGTTACTATGAAGAGTTTCAGTATAATTACAAGCAGGAAGAGACCAGGACACTGGATTATGTAATTTTTGAAGTTCAACCTTCTGCAGAGGATCGTCAAGCTGTAAAAAATGAAATTGACCAGATTTATACCCAGTTTCAAAACACAGAAGACATTGCTGCATTTGTTAACTCTGTTTCAGATGTAAGGTATGACAGTACCTACCGTAAAGAAGCCGAATTACCGGTAACCATTGCAAGAGAACTAATGGAATCGCCAATCGGTACAATACTCCCGCCATTTTCAGAAGGAGAGACACACTATGTTGCAAAAATTGTTGACAGGCAATTGCGTCCCGACTCAATAAAAATGAGCCAGTTGTTAATTTCATTCAATACAGCCAGCGCCAATTTCAAACTGAATGAACGTACTGAGGACCAAGCAAAAGCACTGGCTGACAGCATCTTAAATGCACTGAAGAAAACACCGGTAAAATTTGAAGAACTCGCTGTCAAGTATTCTGACTACCCTTCGGCAAAAGAAGATAAAGGTGATTTGGGATGGATTACCGATGGCGATCCGAGTTTTGCTAATTTCTTTAAAGAGGGCGTTGTTTTAAAAGTAAATGAAGCAGGAAAAATGGAAACCGGATTAGGAATCCATATCCTTCTTGTCGCTGAAAAAACTAATCCCGTTGATAAAGTTAAAGTTGGTTTGGTCACACGTACGATTGAACCCAGCAGCGAGACGTTCCGTGAAATCTACAGGCAAGCCAGCAAATTTGCCAGTGAAAACCGTACCCTCGCCCAGTTCGATACAGCCGTTGTTAATCAAGGCTTAAATAAACGGACTACTGAACGAATTAACAAAATGACCAATCGCATACCAGGGATCGAATTAAGTAGCAGACGACTCGTTCAGTGGGCTTTCTGGGAAAACACAAAAGTGGGCGATGTTTCAAGTATATTTGAAGACGAAAAACTGTTTGTTATTGCTGCTCTCCGCGAAACGAGACCTGAAGGTTCTACACCATTTGACCAGGTTAAAGAACAAATAAGACCTTTAGTGCTAAATCGGCTGAAAGGTGAATACCTGACTAAAAAGATCAACGATATGACTATCAGTGATCTTGGTGATTTGGCAAGACAAATGAATGAAAGAGTTGATACTGCAAGGAATCTTGCGTTTTCAGCAAGAAATATTCCTGGTTTTGGAAGTGAGCCAGCTGTAATAGGTAAAATTTTTACCCTTGAGCCTCAAAAGGTTTCTGCACCTATTGCCGGTAACACTGCGGTATTTGTTGCTATCGTTGATCGTTTAATTCCGGCTTCAGAAACAGCTGACCTTAGTACAACAAAATTCCAGTTGAAAAACTCATTTGATTCAAGAGTAAATGCAAATGCATATCTCAGGGCATTGGAAAAAGAGGTTAAAATTGAAGATAACAGAATGTTGTTTTATTAATTTTTCTTTTTCATAGCGCAACAAAAAATGGGCTTGCTTTTCACAGAGCAGCCCATTTGTTTTTTACCTGAGAATACTTTTGATTTTCTTACTCAACAGTTACCGATTTAGCAAGGTTTCTTGGCTGATCAATTTCACAATCGCGCATAACTGCAATAAAATAGGAGAGCAGTTGCAAAGGGATAACTGATAGTAAAGGTGAGAGGATCTCATCAGTTTGTGGAATTTCGATTACATAATCCGCCAGTGATGAAACTGTAACATCACCTTTGGAAACAATGGCAATCACCTTTCCTTTACGGGCTTTTATCTCCTGAATGTTTGATACCACTTTCTCGTATGTTTCGGAGTTTGGGACGACGACCACAACCGGCATTTTCTTATCAATAAGTGCAATTGGGCCATGTTTCATTTCAGCTGCAGGATAACCCTCAGCATGGATATAGGAGATTTCTTTCAGTTTTAACGCCCCTTCAAGTGCCACCGGGAAATTAATCCCTCTTCCCAGGTAAAGAAAGTTCCTTGCATAAGTGAACACACGCGACATGTCCCTGATTTTTTCACTCAAGCTCAATGCTTCTTCAACCTTTGCAGGGATGTTATCCAATTCAACCAGCAATTGCTGGAAACGAACAGTTGAAATTGTCCCTTTCTTTTTGGCTAAAAGTAGTGCCATCAAAACCAATACTGTGACCTGTGAAGTAAATGCTTTGGTAGAAGCCACCCCAATTTCCGGACCAGCATGTGTGTAAGAACCGGCATCAGCAGTACGGGCAATGGTTGACCCCACAACGTTACAAATACTGTAAATCAGGGCGCCTTTCTTTTTGGCTAATTGCATTGCAGCTAATGTGTCAGCTGTTTCTCCGGATTGAGAGATAGCTATTACAACATCTTTCTCGGTTATGATCGGGTTGCGATACCTAAACTCAGATGCATATTCCACCTCTACCGGAATCCTGGCTAATTCTTCAAACAGGTACTCCCCAACAAGTGCAGCATGCCATGATGTCCCGGCTGCCGTAAAGATAATTCGGTTGGCTTGCATGAAACGACTCTCAAAATCGATAATTCCAGCCATTGAAATCGTATCTTTTCCAACGTTCACACGACCACGAATGCTATCACGAATGGATTTGGGTTGCTCAAAAATTTCTTTCAGCATAAAATGATCAAACCCTCCCTTTTCTAGCGCACTTAAATCCATTTCAAGTTTTTCGATAAAGGGGAGTTTTTTCTGATCCGATATAGTAGTAATCTGAAGTTCTTCACCCATCCTGATCACTGCGATCTCTTCATCATTCAGATAAACTACCTGTCGTGTATGTTCAACAATAGGAGAAGCATCCGAAGCCAGGAAGTACTCTCCTTCGCCAATTCCAATGACAAGCGGGCTGCTTTTACGTGCGGCAATGAGCAGATTCGGATCATTTTTGGATAAAATAACAATAGCGTATGCGCCTACTACCTGGCTCAAAGCAAGTTGAACCGCCTTTACCAGCTCAATATTTTCGTGAAGCTGAAGGTATTCGATAAACTGAACAAGTACTTCACTATCAGTGTCGCTTGAAAACTCAACACCAATATCTTTCAATTTCTTTTTAAGCAGGTGATAATTTTCAATGATGCCATTGTGAATCAGCGCAAGGTTTTGAGAATGTGAAAGGTGCGGATGGGCATTGATATCGCTTGGTTCGCCATGGGTTGCCCAGCGGGTATGAGCAATACCAACAGTTCCTTCAATGTTTTTGTCCTTAACAAAAACTTCCAGTTCGCTCACCTTCCCTTTTGTTTTATAAACATTGATTTTACCATTAATCAGCGCAATTCCTGCGCTGTCGTAACCTCTGTATTCGAGACGCTTCAAACCATTAATCAAGAAAGGGTAGGCTTGCTTTGGACCTATATAGCCAACGATTCCACACATAATTCAGTTGAGGTTTAGTTTCCTATTTTCGTGTAAATAATTTTCAGTTTAATTCTCTGGTTAAACTGTTCAATAGTTTCAGGGTTGTAACCATGTAAGAGTACCCGGTTAGGTGTTAATGAAGCACCAGATACACCCATAGAGAACGAAGTGTTTTCATCGGTACCGGTGAGCATCTTCTGAATTTTCTGCGTAATCCGGAAAAAGTATTCGCCACTATTTTTTTGATAGTACCCGCCGAAATATCTTGTTCCTTCAAATTGGTCCGGAATAAAATCAAGACTTCCATCTTCATTCAGCTCAAAGAAAAACAACTCTGTGGGCGGCAATAAACTGTTTGCTGTATCACTGTTGTAAAAAATCAATTTTGCTTCATTAAGTGCAATGCTCTGGTCCTTAACCCAATCTTTTATGTAAGGGAATGAAATCTTTGCCTCAACCCCCCCGAGGGATTGGATATAAAAGCGTTCAGCTCCCAGCAAAGTATCACCACTTAATTGCGCCTGAAAGTCAGGATCACCCAGACTGTAATCGTGATTAAAGTTCATAAATCGCGCACATTGTGCGCTAATTGGGAACATATAGTTTGTTTGCTCACCATCGTCATCTTTAAAATACAACGTCAGCCTTGAAGGTATGGCTAATAAATCAAAGAATACAATCGCCCCTCCGGCAGATACCGGTTCGGGTTTGATGTATAATCCTTTCATGAAAGCAAGGAATCCATTAACAGAATCGGTGGCATAATCAGGAGCATTCAGCAGACTTTCTCCAAACTCATCGCTGAGACGCATACGGAGTTGAGGTTTCACCAGGACAGTATCAATCATCGTACTGTCAGTTGGCCTGAAGTTAATATTGATATTTGCCAGTTCTGTGGGTTTAACTGCCACATTATAATTTGAATAATATGAAGTATCGAAGACCAGATCCTCGTTTAATTCATACACTTTGATGTTTTGAAGGGTTGTCGTATCGCCATATGCAGCCAGTTGATTCCCAATAGAGGTCGTAATTGTTGTGTATTCAAAGGAAAGCACAACCGAGTCTAAAACAGGGTTTTCTCCAAAGTCGAGTGTGGAGGTCGAAAGCCTGACCTGGGTAGCAATACTCACTGTATTGAGGCCAAAAACAGGATCTAGGTAGCTGCCAAGCATGCTTCGGGTTGTTTCATCTGTTTTGATCGAGTCAGCAAAAACAGAATGTACAAGCACTGTCGTAGTATCGCTGGTATAAACGATTAGCTTTTCCTGACCTGGCAATATTTCAATGCCAATTTTATTGGGATCGTCTTCACATCCGGTTATCAGTGTAACAAGTAAAATCGTCGTAAGAGCTAATGACAGCCATTTTAAGTTATTGAACCGGCAAGGCCGGAAAGGTCCGAGAATGAGATTCATTAATCTTTTTTATTTTTCAATAATTTATCGTAAAAGTCGCTAAAAGCCCCAATATAGGTTTCTTGATCATGGTACTCAAGCAAAGGCTTTTCAATACTTCGGGCAAAATCTTCCAATTCCGGATTTATCTTTTCACTACCAATAACGATGGCGTCAGCATATCTCATGGCTGATTTGGCTAATTTAACGTGATCAGGGTTACGGTAATTCTTCAGGTCCACCTCCTTGATCTTGTCAAACTTTAGCTTTTTAATTAAATCCTGACTCAGTTTTTCTTCGAAATCATCATCGTAAAGTGAATAGACAACGGTAGAATAGGAAAACAGCGGATTGTCCTTAAAAGCTCTTTTAATATATAAAGGAACGAGACTTGTGAACCAGCCGTGGCAGTGAATGATATCGGGAGGCCATCCCAGTTTTCTGACGGTTTCGATCACACCCCGTGCAAAAAAGATAAGTCGTTCGTCATTATCTTCAAAAAACACTCCGTTTTTATCCCTGAAAACGGATTTTCGGTGAAAGTAGTCTTCATTGTCAATAAAATAAACCTGCATCCGTGCCTGCTGTATTGAAGCTACCTTGATGATGAGCGGATGGTCGGAGTCATCAATAATCAGGTTCATACCCGAAAGTCTGATCACCTCGTGCAACTGATTGCGGCGCTCGTTGATGTTGCCAAATTTTGGCATAAAAGTTCTTATTTCCTTACCTTTCTCCTGGATTCCTTGTGGCAGAAACCGGCCGATGTTGCTGATCGGACTCTCTTTGAGATAAGGCGTAATCTCCTGCATTATGTACAGAACTTTTGTTTTTTCTATTTTAGAAATCATATTGATTTGATTGCAATTTGCAAAAGTATATAAAATTTTACTATCACTTGAGCAAATAAAAAAACAAACTGCCTGTTATTCGCATCTGTTCAACATGTTAGCCTGGATAAAAATTAATTACGTCTTTAACAAGAATTGCTTTATCCTGTGCGGGTAACTTTTGATTTGACAATCCAAACAAATTAGTTTAATCTTTTAATATGCTGAGTAAAGTTACCTGGCAACTTCAGTCATGAAACTTGTAATGAAAGCCTGGTCATTCGATCAATGACAGATTTCTGATCAAAACTCACCTCCTCCAAACACCAATAATTTTAGAAAAGAAGATTTTGGCTGATTTTTCTTCTTCCTGCAAACCCTTGTCCTATCAGGTTTTAACAATTTTTATCAGGTGATAGTTAAACACTTAGACTTACTTTCGCAGTTTATTTGAAAAAATGATACACATATCAATTACACCCCGATGATAAAGAAAGAAATAGACTTCAGTACCCTGGACGGAAAACGTTTTTATTACAGCTTTTTGGCGGGTTCTCAGCGATTATTCGATAACCAGGTGTTGCTCAACAAAATCAATGTATTTCCTGTAAAGGATGCCGATACGGGAACTAACCTGGTTTCAACCGTTCGCTCTATTATTGATTCGATCATTCCTTCCGACAATTTTTCGGTCACAGCAAATGCCGTTGCCGATGCGGCACTCGTTGGCGCCAGGGGAAATTCAGGAATCATTTTTGCCCAGTTCTTATATGGTTTCAGCAGTGAATTCAGTGATGAACAAACCATTGATATCAACAGGTTTTCAGCCGCCATTAACAGAGGAGTGCAACAATCCTATGAAGCCATTTCGAACCCGGTTGAAGGGACCATGATTACCGTGATCAGGGAATGGGCAGAATATATCCAGAAAATAAAAGACAAATTCGACAACTTTAACCAGCTGATCGCCGAATCCTATACTCAGGCTAAGCAATCGCTGCTTGAAACACCTGAAAAACTTGAAGTGCTTGCAAAAGCCAAAGTGGTGGATGCCGGCGCCAAGGGTTTTGTGGTTTTCCTTGAAGGTATGATTGACTTCTTCAAACACGGGGAAATAAAAAAGATCATTGGAGCGCGTAATGTGATTAAAGTGAATGCGATGGAAGGAATTCATGATCATGAGAACATTACCTATCGTTTTTGCACCGAAGCCATGCTGGTAGGTGAAAATATTAACCGCGAAAAACTCCGCAGCAAAATTGATCATCTTGGTGATTCACTGGTAATCGCAGGGTCGCCGAAAAAAATGCGTATTCACATTCATACCGACACCCCCGATAAATTATTTGCCAGGGTCAGCCAGTTTGGAAGTATCACTTTCCAAAAGGTAGATGATATGGTGATGCAAATGGATATCGCCGAAAACCGGAAATATCCCATTGCCATCGTCACTGACTCCACCTGCGATCTGCCGCAGGAATTCATCGAAAAACACCAGATCGTTGTCGTCCCACTTTCGGTTCATTTTGGCGACACTTATTACCTCGACAGGCTAACCATCAAACCTGACAGGTTCTATGATCTGATCAATACCTCACCTCAGTATCCAAGCACTGCCCAGCCATCGTTCAAGGATTTCAGCAATACCTATAATTACCTGAGCACTCATTATGATTCGGTAATCGGGATTCACATCAGCGAAGCCATGAGCGGTACCTGCTCCAACAGTCGTAAGGCTGCAAAAACCATCAGCAGCTTCACCAAAAAACCAATTACAGTCTTAAACTCCAAAAGGTTGTCATGTGGATTGGGCTTAATCGTGTTACGCGCAGTGGAAGGGCTCCAGGAAAAAATGACACATGAAGAGCTGGTTAAAAATGTTGAACTTTGGTCTGAAAAAACAGACATCCTCGTCACAACCAAAACCATGAAATATCTTGTAAAAAGCGGCAGGGTAAATGCCATGAAAGGGTTTGTCGGTAAGTTTTTAAACGTTAAACCGATTATAACTGTCAACAACGAGGGTAAATCTGAACTTTTCGGGAAACCTTTTACTGAAAAGTCGAGCATGAAAATGGCGATGAAAATGGTGGATACAAAATTGAGTAAAAACAAACTCTGGGGCTATGCCATTTCGCACGCCAACAACCCGGATACAGCCGAGTGGTTCACTAAAGAGATGTTGCAGCGAACAGGGATGAGTCCACGGTTCATCAATGATGCGTCACCTGTCCTTGGGGTGAATACGGGACCTGGCGTAGTTGCCTTGTCGTTGATGTTTGAGTAGGAAGTTGGCTGGTTTACCGGAAAGATAGCGTGAAGTAAACAACGCTACTCGTACCTTAATGATTCTATCGGATCTAATTTGGCGGCTTTTAGTGCCGGGAGTATTCCAGATAACAGCGCAACACCAAAACATAATGCCACTCCGATTCCTATCCAAATCCATGGAATGATGAAACTGGTACTTGTAAAAATGGAAACCACATTGCCGGCGAGAATTCCCAGTACAATACCAACTATACCACCAAGCTGGCCGATAATTACAGACTCTACCAAAAATTGGTTTCGGATGGCGATACTTGTGGCTCCCAGTGATTTCCGGATGCCAATTTCACGTGTGCGCTCAGTAACCGACACGAGCATGATGTTCATCAAACCAATAGCAGCGCCAAATAAAGTAATAAATCCAATGATGAGTGCTGCCATTTTGATCTTTTTGGTGTTCTCGTAAAGCATCTGTAGCAACTGGTCACTTTTGGTGACATCGAAATCATCTTCCTCGTAGAGTTTATTTTGCCGGATCACCCTGAAAAGACCTGAGGCTTCACCAATCGCCGCATCAATATCCCGAAGGTTTTCGGGCATCACATTGATGCTGTAGGACATATTGGGACGTGAAAAATAGTGCCTGGCGTTGGTGATAGGTATAATCAGCTGCCGGTCTGGAGTAAAACCCATCCCTGAACCTTTTTCTTTAATCACCCCGATAACCCGGTATTTACCAGACCCAACAGTAATGAATTTATCTAGGGGTTCTTCCTTATTTTTGAAAAGATTTTTGGCAATTTCTGCACCGATAATGGCTACATTTGATCCTAAAAGGATTTCCTGCCAGCCAAACGACCTCCCTTTCTCGAGTTCCAAACCGGCAGTGATCAGGTAGTTATCATCGGAGCCTAATACCGAAATATTGGGATTGGTGGTTTCAGATTCATAACGCACAGTGGCTGCCCATGTGGCATAGGTGTAAACCGAAACAAAAGCCGGATACTCAAAACTCTCTTTGAAGTCCATAGCCTGTTTGAATTTAATCGGCTCATAGTATTTTGCCTTCTGGGTATTATGCCCCATTTGCACGCGCATCGAGCGGTTTCTGATCGAAAAAGTGTTTGATCCCATCATCATCAGGTTTTCGGCAAAGCTTTTTTCCAACGCATCTATAGCAGTTGAAATACCTACCAGCGCCATGATCCCGAATGCTATAATGAGTATTGTAAGTATGGAACGCAGGATGTGGCTGCGGATGGCTTCGACAGAGATTTTGACATTTTCAAGAAGAACCTGGTTTCTCATTGGATCAGATTTTGCTCATCTATTATTTAGCGCGTTTAAAGTGATTAACGCAACTTATTTTCAATTGTTGGTTTGCGGAAGATTTTCTTTATTGTGCTTCCATCGTCTGTGCGACCACAGCCAGTATTCAGGTTTCTCACGTATGGTTTCTTCAAGCACCTCAACAACTCTGGTGATAATATCGTTTTCGGTTGCTTTGGCCGGCTCATCGAACAAAGGGAAAAACCCGACGGTATAGTATCCGCGTTTAACTTTTTGTACTTTCATGTAAATAACAGGGTGGCCAAATTTTCTGGCAATCTTGGCGGGTCCGGTATAAAAAGGAGTCTCGCGGTTCATAAACCGGATCCAGAAATGGTAACTACGCGGTGGCGTTTGGTCAACTAAAAATGAGGTAATGATCCGGACTTTTTCCTTCTCTTTTTGAATAACCAGCCTGATCACATCATTCATCGGTAAAGCAGCCATTTGCCACTTTGTGCGAATGGAAAGCAATAACTGGTCAAACTTCTCATTTCTCAAAGGTTTGTAAATAGCATAAGGTTCGTGCCGGATTTTTGATGTGCAATTTGCCACCCACTCCCAGTTACCGTAATGCCCAAGGACTAAAACCACACTTTTACCTGCTTCATAATACTTGTCAAAAAGGTCTGCATTGATGTATCGAAACCGCTTGTCAATCTCCTTCTGGCTAAGATGGATTAATTTGACCGATTCGATTAGAAAATCGCAAAAATGATGGAAAAAACGTTTGGAAATGGCTTTGATTTCGTCCTCCGGTTGATCAGGAAATGCATAACGGAGGTTATCCTGAACCACCTTTTTACGGTAACCTATGAGATAATAGACGACTAAAAATGCAAAGTCGGAAAATATGTACAATATCCGAAGCGGCAGCAGGGTAAGGAGCCAGATAAAGGCGTAAACAATATAGAAACCACCAGTTTTCATTACCTGAAACCAACTACAGTTTATTTCCAAAAGCGAGGTCGCCTGCGTCGCCGAGTCCCGGCACAATGTAAGCCTGGGCGGTCAATTCGTCATCAATAGCGCCAACCCAAAGCGTTATTTCGCTGCTTGAGAAGTTTCGTTTGATATAATTCACCCCCTCAACACTGGCAATAATGGCGATAAGGTGGGTGTGTCGGGGTTTTTCATCTTCAATAAGTTCCCTGTAGGTAAGTGCCATCGACATGCCTGTGGCCAGCATCGGGTCAACGAGGATGAGGTCTCGATCTTCGAGCGAGGGTTTTGAAACATATTGCACATGCACTTCAAAGGTACCGTCTTTGTAATATTTGCGATAGGAAGAGATGAAAGCATTTTCCGATTTGTCGAAAAAACTAAGCATGCCATGATGAAAAGGCAGACCCGCCCTGATGATGGCAGCAAGCACGGGATATTGTTTCAATACACTCATTTCGGCTGTGCCAAGCGGAGTCACAACCTCTTTGGTTTCGTATTCAAGCTTTTTGCTGATTTCATAGGCAAAAATTTCGCCAATGCGCTCAAGGTTTTTCCTGAACCGCATCGCATCCTTCTGTAACTCAACATCCCTAAGCTCGGCGATAAACTGGCTAAGCAGTGAATTCCCTTTTCCAAGATTGATTACCATAATGTTAGCATTTTGCGCAAAAATAGGTTTTTATTTAAACCTTACACCAATTTTCTCTTAAATCTTTCCTGTCAATACCCGCTTGCTTACCCAATGAAAATTCCTCTGCGGTTCTTTGCGCCTACTTTGCATTACGCTGCGATAAAAATGATTTTTAACCGCAGAGATTCGCAGAGTTTATACGCGGAGAGCCGCAAAGTTTCAACTTGTCAACCGCTCGTTTTAATGCATCTAATACAAGTAAAACATTAAAATTTAGCACCACTATCCCACAATAGTTTGTTAATCCGCTACGCGGAAAACATACTTATCATTAGCATTGTTCTATAATACTTTATCCACTACGTGGAATTCGTCGTAGACGATGAAGTGTTGTAGTAAAAAAATGACCCCAATTGGCTTCCTACCTCGTAGAGGTTTCACCAGGCAAAGTCTTGAACAATTTTCCGGACAGCAGTGAAAATTAATCAATCAAACAAATATGACTATCCGCTTGGCTACCTGACGATCATTCCTCTGCGGTTCTTTGCGCCTACTTTGCGTATCTCTGCGTTAAAAAAGGTTTAACCGCGGAGTTTTTACTCAGAACGCCGAAAGTTAAATCTTTTGCCACATCCATTGAAATGGAATTTATGGCTAATCATCAGCATGTTAGGCAATGTTAACCAGGAATTCTCGCAAGCTTAAAATTAAATTAATCCTTGATTAGAAATATATGTCGTATGTTTGCGTCATAATTTTTACCAGCATGACCTATTCCAAAGCAAACAGATTTGATGATGAACTTCAGCAACTGGCGAAATATGCCAGTGTGCTTTCCCATCCTGCCCGCCTGGCGATTTTGAAATTTCTAGCCAGTTGCGAAACCTGTATTTCGGGGGATATTTCCCAGGAGATCCCTCTCAGCCGAACCACGGTAACCCAGCATCTTACCGAACTGAAGAAAGTCGGACTGATAAGGGGAGAAATTGATGGGGTAAAAGTGAATTACTGCATTGACAGGGAAGCTGTTAAACAGATGATTGAAGGATTTACTGCTTTTTTCGGAGAGATTTCACAAACAAAACAACTGAATTGTATCAACACCAAATAAAATCACAACCCAATGAAAATACTCATATTATGTACCGGTAACTCCTGCCGCAGCCAGATGGCTGAAGGCTTTTTTAAATCTTTCGATCCGCGTCTCGAAGTTTACTCCGCCGGAACTGTACCTGCCGGCCAAGTCAATCCTTACGCTGTGAAAGTAATGAATGAGATAGGAATTGACATTTCAACCCAAACATCGGATCACGTTGACAAATACATTGATCAGCCCTTTGACTATGTAATTACCGTTTGCGATGATGCCAACGAAAAATGCCCTGTGTTCGTCGGGCAGGTTAAACACAGGCTGCACATCGGTTTTGATGACCCGGCCGACGCCACCGGCACGGATGAGGAGATTTTACCGGTTTATCGCAGAGTGAGGGATGAAATCGGGGAAACGTTCGAAAAGTTTTTTAAAGAAGAAATTTTAAATCAACTCTAATGGAAAATATTAAAGAAATCGTAAAAGAAAAATACGGCCGGATTGCAGCAATGTCGGACGACTCAGGAAGCGGGGGCTGCTGTGGCGGTTCATCATGTTGCGGATCAGCGATGGATTACACCGTTTTCAGCGAAAGCTATGAAACACAGGAAGGCTATCACGCCGATGCCAACCTGGGATTGGGATGTGGCATTCCGACTGAATTTGCCGGTTTGAAAGCGGGGGATCATGTGCTTGACCTGGGCAGCGGCGCCGGAAATGATTGCTTTGTTGCCCGTGCAATAGTTGGAGCAGGCGGCAGAGTTACAGGGCTTGATTTCTCAGAAGAAATGATCACAAAAGCCTTGAAAAACGTTGCAAAACTTGGCTTTGAAAATGTGGTTTTTGTCCAGGGGGATATTGAGGAAATGCCTTTCACCAATAGCCGGTTTGATGTCATTTTATCCAACTGCGTACTCAACCTGGTTCCGGATAAATCAACGGCTTTCGCTGAAATGATGCGGGTACTTAGGCCAGGCGGGCATTTTTGTGTATCAGATGTTGTAACCAAAGGTGAGTTGCCCCAAAGCGTGAAAAATGATGCCGAAATGTATGCAGGGTGTGTGGCCGGAGCCTTGAATATGGACGACTATCTGCAGATCATCAGGGATGCCGGATTTGAAAATACCCAAATTCATAAGCAAAAGAAAATTGAAATCCCTGATGAAATCCTGAAGAACTATCTTTCGGAAGGCGAAACGCTGGCTGAGATGAAAGATAACACCGGGTTATTTTCAATTACGGTTAGTGCGCACAAATTGAAGGAATCAACCCAAAATTGATCGAAATGACAGCTACTAAAAAATCCATCGGCTTTTTTGAAAAATATCTTACATTATGGGTTGCCCTTTGCATTGGTGGGGGAATATTGATTGGCAGTCTTGCCGGCGATAGCATCAAAGTGATCAGTAATCTGGAAATCTCGAAAGTGAATATTCCGGTAGCTATCCTGATCTGGCTGATGATCTATCCGATGATGCTTCAGATTGATTTTACCAGCATTAAGCAAGTCGGCAAAAAGCCGCTTGGCGTCATTTGGACGGTGATTATTAACTGGCTGATCAAGCCGTTTACGATGGCCTTTTTTGCCTGGCTGTTTTTCTCAAAACTGTATCAGGCCTACATTGATCCTTCGTTGGCTGGGGAATACATTGCCGGCGCCATTCTGCTTGGTGCCGCGCCCTGCACTGCAATGGTATTTGTGTGGTCGTACCTATCTGACGGCGACCCCAATTACACGCTGGTACAGGTTTCGGTGAATGACCTGATCATTCTGGTTGCTTTTATCCCAATCGTAGGATTGTTGCTTGGGATAACCAATGTAGTGATCCCTTATGGTACACTGGTGGCCAGCGTGGTGATCTTTGTTGTAGTGCCTTTGGTGGCGGGGGTAATTACCCAGCGCATTTTACTAAAATCGAAAGGAGAGCAGTGGTTTAAGCAGGAATTTCTTCCTAAACTGAAGCCCGTAAGTATTTTGGCGCTGCTGATCACGTTGGTTTTGTTGTTTGCTTTCCAGGGGCAAAACATTCTCAACAATCCGTTTATCATCTTGCTTATTGCCATTCCTTTGGTCATTCAAACCTATTTTATATTTTTCCTTGCCTGGTTTGGCGGCAGATGGATGAAGCTGAAGTATAGTATCTGTGCTCCGGCAGCCATGATTGGCGCAAGCAACTTTTTTGAGTTGGCTGTGGCCGTTGCCATCGCATTGTTCGGGCTTCAATCGCCGGCAGCGCTGGTTACTGTGGTGGGCGTGCTGGTAGAAGTGCCTGTGATGCTTTCGCTGGTGGCACTTGCCAACAAGTGGAAATATTAGTTCGAAAGGTTCAGCCCTTCGAGGGCCGATGCATCGTTTGGTCGAATGAGCAATGCTTTGTGAAATAGGGCATGCGCCTCCTTTTTCTTTCCCTGGCGCAGATGAACCCAGGCAAACATGTGAATGGCGTCGTAGTCGAACGGGTACATATTGGCAATGCGTTCAAAATATTTGAAAGCGGTGGCGTAATCCTCGCGGTAGTAATAGATCAGCCCCATTCTGTAGTTGGTCAGGGAATGGTTGGGGTCAATTTTCAGGATTTCATTGTATCGGGTCACCACATGATCCCAGTTGCCCATAGCCGATGCCGGCAATGCAAAACCCAGCCTGGCTTCGATGCTCATTGGCATCAACTGGATGGATTTGTTGTAATAAGCTGCGGACTCAGTAAATGAGCCGTTGAGGTACGAAAGCCAGCCCAATCGGATGTTAATCGGATAGGACATTTCGTCGTACCCGCTTTTCAACACATCAATGGCTTTGCTGTAACTCCCCTCCGTCTCCAGTTTGTAGCTGGTTGCAAACGCATCCTGGAGTTTCTTTTCATTTTGAGCAGATGATGACCATGAAATGGTGATCATCATAAAAAGTACGATGATTGCTGTTTTTAAAATTTCCATTTTATTCCTCCCATAATATGATGATTATCATAACTGTATGTTTGAAACCTGTAAGACTCATAATCCATAAATCCGAGGTAACTGTCTTCGTTTTGAATGAAACTGTAATCCAATTGCAAAATTACTTTTTCGCTAATGAAAATGATTGCTGACGCGGTTGACCTTGAAACAATATTTCCGACCGAATTAAAAACCACCAGGCTGGTTTCGTCGTGCGCATTCTTCAAATGGCCGAAATGTGTGCTGCCCTGCAACCAGAGACGGGAATGAACTTTGCCGCCGATGGTTTGCTTGAAATGGAAATTCGTTTCCTCATTTTCCATGAATACCGAAAAAGTGGAAAAAGCATACAAATTAAGGTTTCCTGCCGGATAAACCCCTGCAATGAAAGAGCTTTGCCATTGATTCTCCCGGTTCAGGTCCGACCGGCTGATAGCAGCGCCAAGGCTCCAGCGCGGCAATTCCCTGAAAATCTTCAACCCAACAATATAATCCGTGTAGGTAATTTCTTCATCGGCAAAATTATAGGCATTCAAATCGTTGTCGTAAGAAACAATTACCGGGCGATCGTTCACATTGATCAGGTCAACTGCAGGAACCAGGTTCCATCCTTTGGCAAGACGAACGGGAAATCTTCCGACAACATGATGTTGATTAAGAGTGTATTTATTTTCGAGTGTATCAACTCCATCCATGACAACTCTCTGGTGCTTGCTCACCTGCATGTTGGTGTAACCGGCATACCAGCGCAGGTAGTTCGCCGGCGAGAAGTTCAAACCCGCATGGATGTATGAGATATTCCCGGTTCCGATCACTTCGCCATAAATATTTGCTTCGCCGTCAATATCCAGCTTGTCAAGTGCTTCTTCGTTTCCCGAAAAGGCATGGCCATAAAACAAAGAAGCACTGTTAACCACTTTTCCGGCAACTACCGTTGGATATTCTTTTGAAAGCCATGCCGCTTCAACCTCCATCCCACCCCACTCCAGGCATTTTTGCAGGTAATCAAGAGCAACAGCATCCCCTTTATTGAATTCGAGCGTTTTTTCAAAATGAACCGCAGCAATCCGGTAATTTTCGAGGTTGAAAAATGCAATCCCGATTCTCATCCGCAAATAGTAGTAATCCAGCCCCTGATCCAGGGCTTCATTGCCTGCTTTGGTCAGCGCTTTCCATTCTGAGTTCAGGTAAAGGTTGTAAGTCAGGCTGTCTGCATACTGAAACCCGCTTTTTTCCTGGCCAAAGGTTTTTGCCGGAGAGCACATCAACATCACGCCAGTCCAGATGGTGTAAAACAGCAATCGCAGAATAAATAACTTATATCTTGATTTATTGATGGCCATTACGATTTAATTTCATTTGCACTGATGGATACATTTTTCCCTTTCGCTGTGAAACGCTCAATCCGGCCATTGCCAATAACCATAGAGAAATCAATCCTTTCCAACTGCTTTTTCATCGCTTTCAGGCTCGTGGATGAGGAAATGCTGATGCTCGACGAAACGAAGTTATCTTCCAGCTTCAAATATTTCAACTCAAAATCTGCCTGCATAAAGATGCGGAATGGTGCAATAAAATCCTGAAGGAACAGCATCACCCCGTTTTTGAATGCATTCAGCGGGTAGACATCTTTCACTTCGAGATTTTTGTAAAAACCCAGCACGATTTTATAGGCGCCCAGGTAGAAATAATAGAGGAAACAGTCCTTCCTTCCCTCGAAATGGGTAAAGTAGAACAGGTTTCCTTCGTTGTAAAAATAGGCTTTTGATCCGGTTTCCCTGCATTCAAGGTATGTGTAGTTGTACATATCAGCCTTCACGTCCCAATTG
This sequence comes from Bacteroidales bacterium, assembly GCA_014860585.1. NCBI lineage: Bacteria > Pseudomonadati > Bacteroidota > Bacteroidia > Bacteroidales > Bacteroidales bacterium. The sequence goes on from JACZJL010000098.1 coordinate 79,421, forward strand.
ACCAGTTTTATTTTGCCCCCATTTTCGCTCATTTCAAAAGTAATGGCCTGCCCGGGAATAAAAGCAAATGCTTTGGCGAGGGAGTCATTTTTCACTACATTGGTCACTACCTGATTTTTTGCCGGTCGCTCGTAGGTTTTTAGCTCATACCCGTTTTTGGTTTTCAAGAGATAATTGGCTATCGGAAAATCAATGGTTTTTGCACCGATAAAGGGGTCGGACTGGATTTGAAAATGAAGGTGAGGCGCAGGCGAACGGCCTGAATTTCCACTGTAAGCAATTACTTCGCCCCGCTTTACATAGGCCCCTTTAAAGGTCTTGATGCTGCCCGGTTTCAGGTGGCTCACCTTTGAATAGATAGTTTCGGTATGTTTGATCACAATGGTATTCCCCCAATTGTTCCCAAGGTTCATTTCACCAACAGTATTATCCGGAACGCCATCACGGATTTCCTGCACCAGCCCATCGGCGGGCGCCAGCACAGGTTTTCCGTAACAGTAATAATCATTAACCGTTGAACCATAATCCGAATACACTTTTCCATCTTCACCTGTAATTTCAAAATCCCACGCATGGCGCCACTCCTCCTTGTGTGTATGTTCGCCGTTATGCCCCTGGGTCACTGTCCATTCGTCGAGGAAGGGGAGAATGATGTGAATGATCGCTTTGGTATCGAACCTCGATTTGTAGTTGTGCTGAGAATAAAGATTCCGCTCAGGTGAAAAACGCTGAACAATCACCAGTTCAGGTTTGAAGAATTGACGCTCCCTTAATTTTAAGGCATACAAAAACACCAGCACCACCACATTGAAACCCAGCGAATAAATGGGCAATTCAATCAAATCGAAAAAAACACCTGAAGAGCTTATGATGATAGCGGTAATTGGAGTGAGTAATATCACCCACAAAAAAGCCCATCGCGAGGGCACGATGTAAAAACCGCCAAGGCCGATGGCCGTAAAAATGAAATTGAAACCGATGTAACTGTAACTTAAATCGGTAAGATCAGCGCCCAGTGCCATATAAAAAAACCAGGCAGCAAAAAAACCTGTGAGCGACAAAAGGAATGCAATCCTCGAATAAATCAGCAAACCGATGGCTATAAGCATTCCGGCCAGCAGGTTATACTGAAAAAAAATGGCGGCCAGCGACTTGAAATAAACAAGAATTGCGCTGTGTACCGGCAGATCGTTGACCCAGTAATAGAGGTTGACCATTTGCATTCCGCCATACCTGTAAATCTCCGTCAGTATAAACAGGCCACGGTCACTTGAAGTAAGAACAGTGAATTCCTTCGAAGCAAGACTCACCATCCAGATGCCGAATAGAAACGGCAAACTCATGTATGGCAGACCGTATTTCCAGAAAATACCCTGGAACCAGATGGTAAGGAAAAAGGTAAACAACGAGGCAAAAATGACCACAAGGAAGAATTCGATGCCCGGCTGGTAAAACAACCCCATTCCCAGTCCGACCATCAGGCTGTTGAAGCCATAGTATCCCTGGGATACGTGGTTTTTGTTAAACCCGATCAGGATGGCAGCCAGGTTGGCTGTGGTTACTGCAATCAGCCCGCTGAATCCTGCATTCCAATCGAAAAAAGAAACAAGGATAAGGATAAACGCAAAGATTTTTTGCTTGGAAAAAAAAACCTGCGAGTAGCTCAGAAATATCCCTTCAAGGAAAAACAAAACCGTTGCTTCTTCGATTTTTTTGTTCATCGGCACGAAAGTAAAACAATCTTGAAATCCCGCGGATTATAGCTCAAACTTTTTCAGATGCTCCGGTGTGTTTTCGATCTGGTCAAACACATCCATTGTTTCTTTGTGCCTGATGATATGCACTTTCCCTTCCAGGTCAATCAGCACAATATTGGGACGAAGGTTAATAAACTGCATCCACTGGGTCATGTTATAGGCGCCAACGTAATGGATCACAAAATGGTCGCCTTTGTTGAGCAGCGGCAGCACGGCATTTTCGCGGATTACGTCAATGTTCATGCACAGCGGGCCATACATGGTGGTTTCCTCGGTATATTGCGAAAACTCCTGGGCCGGTGTGATTTTGTGATCGTACCAGAAGGAGGTAAACAACAAATTAATCCCTATATCCACTATGGTTGTGCGTTTGCCGGTTGAGGATCGCTTGTTGGAAATAACAGTTCCCAGCAGGAAGCCAGCTTCATCAATCAATGCCCGGCCGGTTTCAAGAATCAGTAAAGGCAGATCATCAGGCGGATACTCAGCATTGAGGAGTGCTGAAGAAATTTCTTCGGCATAATCATCAAATGATGGGCTGGTGTCCATACCCGGGAGATAAGCACCTTTCAACGTATTTCTGGATGAAAACCCACCACCCAGGTCAATATATTTCACATGATGATCATACTTACGTTTAAGCCCGAGGGCAAGGTCGGTCAGCTTGAGTGCTGCGACTCCATAAGCTTTTGTGCTCATAATAAATGTTCCGATGTGGCAGTGCAATCCCACCAGGTCCATTTTCCCGGAAGCCATGATTTTATTGAGCGCATCCCATGCCTGGCCATTTTCATAATTGAATCCGAAACGATCCCAGATCGGATAAATACCGGTGTCCATGTTCACCCGAATAGCCACGCGGGGCCTTTTATTTAGCTTGGTTGTCAGCTCGATGATCGTATAAAGTTCATCGAGGTGATCAATGTGAATGAGGGAGTCGTTGACGATGGCTTTTGTAAGGTCGCTGACTGTTTTATCGGGACCGTTAAAAATGATTTTCCGCGGATCAACACCGTTTTTAACCGCTTTGTCGTATTCAAAACCTGAAACGACTTCAGCCCATGCGCCCTCCTGGTGGTAAATATTGCATACAGCGTCCAGGTAATTGGTCTTGAACGACCAGGCAAACTGCACTTTAGGATACCGCATTGTAAAAGCCTTTTTTGCTTTCTGAAAGGTACTCCGGATCGCTTTTTCCGAAAGCACAAACAGCGGGGAGCCATACTCTTCAATCAACGATTTCACTGAAACTCCGTCAATATTTGTTTTTGGTGTCCGGTCAACACGAGCCCCAAATTTGTTGGGCATGTCAGTTTCCAATCGCTTGATTACCGGTCGTTCATATCTTAATTTTTCCATTTTATTTACTGCTTAATGACTGATGATTAAAACTAAAGTTCTCCATTGGTTGAAATTTGCTGAAACTCCTCTATATCCACGATCATATCCCAGGCGTAGCGGACAAACATTTTTCCGACTTTGTAATCGGTAAAAGGGGGTACTTCCTCGCCAAGAGCAAGTTGAACAAGCGCCTCAGGGATGTTTTGTCCTGCGCCCACTGCGAGGTAAATCCATGCCGGCATACGCGGGTTGATTTCGAGTAGAAAAAAGTCGTTCTGTTTGTCTTTCATCAACTCCAGCTCAAACCCCCCGCGCCATTTGGTCTGGCTGATAAATTGGTTAGTCATCTCGAGCATCCGGTAATCAGAAATCGAAACCCCGCCCCATGCTTTGCCCTTATCGGTAATATACTGCTTTCGCATGGGCACAGCGGCTATCGTGTTGCCAAGCCCGTCGCCTAATCCGGTTACATTAAACTCGCTGCCATGCACAAACTCCTGAATGATGATGGGCGCTCCCCATTTGGCAGTGATTTTATTGTAGTAGGTTTTCACCTGGTCTTCATTGTAAGCCACATAGGCTTCGTAGTATTTTCCCTTAACCAATACCGGAAATTCAAAATCCTTCGAAAGTTTTTGCGCAGAACCCAGATCATAATATACCTTTCCCTTTGGAACTTTAATTCCATACTTTCTTCCAAACTCGTCGAGGTTCACTTTGTGGCGCTCCTCAAATTGCTCAAGAGTTGGCAGAAAAGTATGGATTCCCATCTCTTTCAGTTGTTTTTCAAGTTTGATGAATGGGTAAAGTTCAGCATCAAAATTGGGGATAATGATATCCAGTTTTTCCTGTGAATGAATGTATTCAAGGCGCTCCATGATCACCTCTGCTCCAGATGAAGGATAGGGAATGAGGTAGGTTTTATCCACCAGGTCGTGCATGAAAATACCCGGCTCCAGCGATTCATAACTTAATCCAATAATGCGGCAATCAAAGGATTTGGCTTCTTTCAAACCCCTGATAACAGCAACGCCTGGTCCCGGACTGTCAATAGCGTTCAAGCCGGAAACTGCGATTGTGAGTTGTCTTTTATTCGCCATTTTCCACCAATGAATAGTTCTTCAATAACCCCAGGAAATCCTCAAAGTCTTTCTCGAAAGTGGTTTTCTCAACAAAATACTTTCCGATGGTAGCTTGCACTATTTCCAGCTGGGCTTTACCCTCTTTCAAATCGTTGATAATGGATGCGCCCATAGGATTCACTGTAAAAGACTCCCCGGTGTCAGGATTAAAAATAAGCCCTGAAGCGCTGACAGCAACATTTTTTTTAATTTTCATGGGATGATTTATTTGGATAAAATCCTGATTGTTCATTTAATTGATAATCAACTTCCGAGCCTGTGATTGCCAGTTACCTGCCTGTAAATGGTAAAAATAAATTCCTCTCGGATACTGGGTGGTTTCGATTTTAACCTCCCTTGCGTGATGATCAACCGGAATCGTGCGAATGGTTTTCCCTTCTCCATTTAAAAGCAAAATATTGCCTGTTTGCTCATTCTCAGGCAACTCATAAGGGATGGTCGTAAAGGAAAAGGCGGGATTCGGAAATGCATTGAGAGCATTATATTTGACTGCGTTTTCCTCCACATCAAAAGAAGTTTGTTGTCCGGGCAAATGATAAACATACGTTTGGACGGTATAGGGAGTAATTGAGTAGTCATAGCTGTAGGCAGTCATTTTTGTACTTCCGTCACTCAGCGTATGGACATAAATATACTGGCAGCCCGGGATAGTCAGTAAAACAGTTCCATCCTCCTTAACCACTTTCGCAGTAAATGTATAATATTGACCTGGCTCATCGTACAGATAATAGATGTAAGCAAGGCACAGACTATTATCAGTAGTAAAAAGATTTTCCGAAACAAAGCGAATATCATATAGCCATTGACCGTTTGGAACAACAAGTGGAATTGTTTTCCAGGGTGTATGATCAATGTTATAAATCCGGCATTGCTCGGCAGCCACATGCATGATATAAAATTTGTCGCCTGAATTGGCAAGAGAAGTATAGGTACCCGATTGGTCGTACATTTCTTCAAATGTGATTTGCCCAAAAGCAAAATTCAGGCTGATAACGAATGCAATTACAAATGTTACGTGTTTCATATTGATTAAGATTTAAAATTTCGGCAAAAGTAGTATTAGTAGCAATTAGGGAAAGTGATTGTGGAAGTGTTGTACATTTTGATCAGGTAGGCTCTTCCGGGAGACAGACTGGTTAATGAAAAAACCTGTTGATCAGGCCAATAAACCCTCCATCCGGCTAATTCAACAATGATGGCCATTTGGTTTAAAAATTTTGGCTCCAGGTTAACGATTTCAACATCGCAGCCCGATAGTACCGGCAGCAGGTTCCATCCGGTGATTAATGATTTCTGTTTATTCATCAGTGTATTACCGCGGATGCGAAGCAATTCAGCGTTGGTAAGTTTAATCCGGTAACCATTATAAGGATTAAAATTAGTGAGTGTGTGAATACCACCGGCAGGGTAAATCATCCCCTCATCACCGGCAATAATCACCAGTGAATTGATGATTTGATTCAACACTGTATCAATATCATCATTTGTTGGGGTGATAAAACATGAAAGACTGTTCCACCCCTGGTTTAACTCAATGTTAAAGCCCGCTGGTGCTGATAGCGTTTTTTGGGCAACCAGTACTGGGGTTCTGTCAGCATTTTCATACATCGATCTGAAGGTATTAATTTCACCGGAAGAATGGCTGAACATTTCAGCAAGCCATTTATCATTAATCGTCTGGTAATAAACCCTGGCGGAAATTTCAACATGCCCGAAGTATTGATTGAGAGGAATATGGTAATGCAACTGGTCGCTGCCGGACCCTTCGATCCCGTCTTGTTTGTTAAAATCCGGGTCTATGGTCGCAAGTCCTGCAATCCTGGTTGTATCGTAACTATAATGTGAAGAGTTGAAACCCACCGGCGGTAACCGGTTGTCTTTCAGATGCTGATATGCCCGCTCAAGTACTGTCGTCACATTTGAATTTACATCACCCATCACCATTTCGTAAATCTGCACCTGATCCTCGCTGATAATTAGATTGTGATGAGGTTCGTAGGTACTATTCTCATGAATTAAGTTGAAGTTTTCATCTGCTCTCCCACTGTGAAACAAAGTATCACCTGATTCAGTTAAAGCAACCACTTCAACCCATGCTCTCCTGCTTGGAAAACCCGATGGGAATTTGTGACCGGCTTTGTTTTTCAATGTAAGTGCTAAGAACAAGGTGTCATTTGTCCGGTCAGTTTCTGCTAATACAAGGTCAAGAGTTTGCTGTTGCAACATCCTGGTTGAACGATTGATGGTTGAATCAAATTGGACTGCAGTGGCTGTAACGCCAATATTTTCTCCATTTTCTTTTAGTAAACGTCCCATAAAAACATTGGCTCCGGCATGCTGATGCATGGCAAAAGGGGACCGGGGTTGCAGCCAGGGAGGAGCAGAACTCATTTTAACAGGATCATCAATACGCGGAACGTGACAACTTTGACATGTTATATTGGTTTGAGAAAACACTGAATTGTTCCACTCATGATAAATGGCCTGCTCAACAAACTTTTCACCTGTCGGAAGACCATTCAGATCAACTGAGTTTGTCAATAGCGTGTGGCATGAAGCACACAGTCGCGAATCGTTCACATGATTGCTATGTACCGGAGTATAACCGGTATTGAAAAACATGGGATTGGCAAATGGACTGGCAAATGGCCCCCAGATGATCTTGTTTGTGCCAGTAATGAAAGTTCCAGAAAAGTACCCCAACGAACCCGGCGTAATTTGATGGCACACCGTGCATTGGACACCATCCATTGCCAGCGGGTCATTTTTCATTTCAGCAAGAGAATATAAAGCCTGTCCTGAATGATGTGCATTGACATTGCCAACGGGTGCATGGCAGGTAGTGCACACATTCTCCAGGGTTTCTTTGTGAGCTGGATTCACCAGGCCTTCATGACTTACTTTTGCCTGCCAGAGCGGGTCTTTTGCCGAGTTGGCCATCATCGTCGAGCGCCAGTCGTTGGCAATGGCCACTGATTTTCCCTGCAGGTTGACCATTGAATTGTGACACAATGCACAGGTTCCCGATCCTGCGAACAAATCATTATAGCCCTGAGGCAAGTCTGTATTCCGGTTGATGCGTGAAATCAATTCATCACCAATGCCCCCTGCTGTTTTCACTGTTGTTGGTCTTGTAAAAGCAATGAACAACAGTGCTATAAAAAATAATGGCGGGATGTAATATAATTTGCTCAGGTTCATATTTTGGCTTTTTTCAGGGAAATAATAGCTTTTAATTCGGATGCAAAACTACCGTACACAACCTGACTGGCAGTTATGAAATTCAAATTGATTTGTACAAGATTTTAAGATAGAAATCAATTGTAATAAAAACCGGTTATGTTTGCGACGGTTTTTTTCAATTGAATTTGATAAGATAGTAAAGGAATGGCAAAGCAACGAATTTTACTTCCGGATATACTTAAAGGGGTTGCAGTGATTTTTATGATCCAGGTTCACATCATGAAACTGTTTGCAACTACTGAAGTACTTGAAAGTTTTGCCGGGAAGCTTACACTGTTTTTTGGCGGCCCACCGGCAGCACCGGTTTTTATGGCTGTTATGGGTTTTTTTATTGCTACATCAAATAAGAAACCTACACAAGACCTGCAAAGGGGTTTCAAACTGATCGGGCTTGGTTTTTTGCTCAACATCGGGATGAACATCCATGTACTGACTAAAATTTTTACAGGCGCCCTCGACCTGAATCCATGGCATTACTTATTTGGTGTGGATATTCTTTTTCTTGCAGGGCTCAGCATCATTTTACTTACATCCATGAAATACCTTTTTGGGAAAAAGCTGCTACCCTTTATCTTACTTTCAGCCATAGCAGCTTTTATTCATCATTTTTTGCCTGTTCATCAAGGAGAAATAACCTGGATAACCTACTTTCAGTCTTTTTTCTGGGGAGAATTTGCATGGTCCTATTTCCCTTTTCTTCCCTGGATTATTTATCCCACAGTTGGATTTATTTTCAGAATCGTTCTCGAAAACTACCAATTGGAGCAAGTATCTTCAAAGGGACTTGTTTATTTCATTTTTTCATTATTGATAATCCTTTGGATTTCATTACCGATGGCTTTTGATGTTCCCTACTCCTTAACCGGTAGATATTACCAAAAACCATTTCTGGTTGCTTGGGTCCTGCTGTTTTTACTTTTTTGGGTCATGCTTTTTAAATACTGGACAGTTAATCGCAGTCAGTGGCCTTTTTTCAGTTATCTGGCCTGGGTAGGAGAAAATGTGACAGTCTTTTATGTTTTTCAATGGCTCATCATTGGCAACCTGGCCACAGCAATTTATCGGACTCAGCATGGGATTATGCTGGTCCTTTGGTTTATAGCAATTTTAATAATATCAAGTTTCCTGGTTTTTATTTGGAAAAAGTTATCAGTGAGCAGAAAACGCAGCCAGTCTTTCGTAGTTTGAGTAGAAATTCCACTGTCGGCCATCCAAAAAGCAGATTAACCTGAAACTCTTTTAAAGTCACTTACTGTTATTCCCGTAACCGATTTAAATTGTGTGGAAAGATACTGAACGCTGCTGTACCCCATCATATAGGCTATTTCACTAAGGCTCAACTCTCCCTGATGAATCAATTCCTTCACTTTGTCGATCTTTTGCTGGATGATAAATTTCTCCAGCGTAAGGTGTTCATGCTTAGAGAAAATTGAGGAAATGTATTGGTAAGAAAGATCAAACCGCTCGACAAGATAATCTGAATTACGCACCATGGCATTATATGTACTGTATTGCACCAGGTTGATCACTGCATTTTTTATTTGCTCAACCAGTTGATCCTCCTTATCATGCAGCAATTCAAATCCATCTTCCGCCAACAATGTTGTAATTTGCTCCAGGCTTACCTGCTCAGGATCAAAGCTTACATCAGCCTCTCCCAGCTCAATATGATTTACTTCAACTCCGGCATCCCTGAAAATTCTGCTTACCAATTTCAAACAACATTGGCAAGACATGTTTTTTATAATCAACCGTTGACGAGTCCTTTTATTCATGATAATTTGACGGGGGACAAAAATAGAGATAAAATCTTATACAAAATTTATCAAATTTCATAACAGTGGAGGAGTTAACTCCAGCTACTTTTGCTACCTGAAATAATTTTAAATTCACTTTTATTATTCACCAAAAATTTTTAACTATGAAAAACTTACAAAGACTCTTCGCTGCAACATGTTTGATCATGTTTCTCTCATTGAGTATTTCAGTTAAAGCTCAAATTCCTTGTGAACCAGTCAATCAACAAGCCACTGAAATTACTGCGCACACCGCCGTTCTTAGCTGGGAAGGCCTCACCGGCTATACCAAAGTACGTTACTATCCTTCAGGGACTGCAGATTACAAAATCAGAGGTGCTCACCTTAATAATACTGTAACTCTTGGGTTCCTTTTAGCAGATACCGATTACACCTGGGAAATCAGTACCTTCTGTGATGGTGTATGGACGGAGTATGGCTGGCCACAAACATTTACAACCCTTGAAGACAATGTAGTGTGCGAGCCCATCAATCAACAGGCCACTGAAATTACTGCACATACCGCTGTTCTGAATTGGGAAGGCCTCACCGGCTACACCAAAGTACGTTACTATCCTTCAGGGACCACAGATTACAAAATCAGAGGCGCACAACTTAATAATACTGTAACCCTTGGGTTCCTTTTGGCTGATACCGATTACACCTGGGAAATCAGTACTTTCTGCAACGGAGCGTGGACAGCGTATGGCTGGCCACAAACTTTTACAACCCTTGAAGATACTGTAGTGTGTGAGCCCATCAATCAACAGGCGACTGAAATTACTGCACACACCGCCGTTCTGAGCTGGGAAGGCCTCACCGGCTACACCAAGGTACGTTACTACCCGACAGGAACAACAAATTATAAATTCAGAGGCGCACACCTTAATAATACTGTAACTCTTGGTTTTCTTGCTGCAGAGACTGAATACACCTGGGAAATCAGTACTTTCTGCAACGGAGCGTGGACAGCGTATGGCTGGCCACAAACTTTTACAACCCTCGTAAGCACGCAGGTGTGTGAGCCCACTAACCAGGTTGCCACTGAAATTACATCCACAGGTGCTACCTTAAGTTGGGAAAGTCTTACAGTTCCTGCAAAAGTTCGCTTTTATCCAAGCGGAACAACAGAGTATAAGATTAAAGGAGCTTTCCTTAACAATACCGTTACTCTCACTTGCCTACTTCCGGAAACGGATTATACCTGGGAGCTGAGTGTTTTCTGCAATGGGATATGGACAGAATTTGGCTGGCCTGAATCCTTTACGACATTAGCTGCAGGAGCTATGCCAGGTAATGAAAGTATGATAAAAACATTGGTCATGGAAAATGAGTTTATTGACATCCTTGAATCAACAGCCTACCCTAATCCATTTAATAACCACACCAATTTGATTTTTAATTCATTTGAAGGAACAATCATATCATTAAAGGTGATCAATCTTCTGGGTGAAGTGGTTTATGAAATGAATGACGTTGCATCTGAGGGTCAAAACAGCATCTTACTCGATTTAAGCAATGTAAACAGCGGCGTATATTTTGCCATTCTCCAAACCGGTGATTCATTGAATAAGATCAAACTGATTAAAAAATAGACTTCGCAATATTGTGCGAGTAAGCCCCCTTCCATAAAAAGTTGGGGGCTTTTTGTTTCTTTGAATTTTGGAAGTAATAAACCTCTATTGGTAAATACCGATGGATAATACTGCTGAGTGTAAATATCGCTTCGCTCATGTACTATTAAATGATTCCACCCGCTATTACCAGACAGCCAAAATGTATATCAAATTCTAATTTCTAAAAGTAAATTAACCATTCACACTAATCTTTTCAAGCATCGGGAAATTGATAATTTCAAGGTGATTACCTTCGGATGTGACAATTTCATCTTCCTTGAACTTCTTTAGCACACGGATAAAACTCTCTTTGGTCATCCCGGTCATATCGGCAAGGTCTTGCCTTGAAAGTGTCAGTTTGAAAGGATTTTGTTTATAAATGGAATTGGAGAGATAGAGTAGCGTTTCAGCTACTCTGCCGTAAACATGCTTGTGCGTTTGTCCCGAGAGTCTGTCATACAAATTTATGGACTGCTGACTGATTTTTTTAATCACTTCCAAAGAAAAATCAGGATTTGTTCTCATCAATTCATTCATAACAGGCAGATCAATGATACAAGCAGTGGTTTCTTCACAAGCTTCAGCAGTGAAATGATGGCGTTGATCGATATAAATGCCCGGAACAAAAATGTATTCAACCGGCTTCGCAAGGCCTATGATCAGATTACTACTGTTATTATGTTCTACAAAAAGTTTGACCAATCCAGATGTAACACAAACCAAATTATGACAGGGAGTCCCTTGCTTAAAAAGGATCTCCCCTGGTTTGAAACGAATGGTTACACGGTGGCAATCAATCTGAGCGATTTCGTTCTCATTCAAAGCCCTGAACACATCAGCGCGCCGACTACATACCAGGCAGTTTCCATTGATGATCTCACCCATTTTTAAAACTATATTTTATGATTTTCTAAATACGCCGCAAAATTAAGTATAAAATGACAAAGAAATAATTTTTCATTGATTTAGATCAATGCAAATAACAAAATCAATCAATCTGAATTCAATTAACAATCAGTGAATAATTGTCACCTTGCAGTACTTTTATATGTTTTTTTGTAAAGCGAAATTTTTTCTACTTAACAGAAATAAAAATTTACACAATGAGCAACTTAAGGATTTTGACAGTATTGATTTTCATCACAGTGGGATTGATATCCTGCGAGTACGAGTTCATTGAGGTGGCGCCACCCGATCCAACCGTTGAGGTGAAATTTTCAACGGATATTGTCCCCATTTTTTCGGAGAACAATTGTATTAACTGCCACAAAACAGGAGGAACTTCACCTGATCTTACCGCGGCTAATGCTTACAATTCGATCAACCCAGACCTGGTTAACCTCTCAAACCCGGAACTTAGTACCATTTATGTAACGCCAGGTCCATCAGGCAATCATTCTGTGAAATACACACCAGGCCAGGCATCTTTAGTTTTGGAATGGATTAAACAAGGAGCAAAGAATAATTAATCAACAAACAAATCAGATATGAAAAGAAATTTTCTCATTATAAGCATTGCGTTGTTATTTGGTTTTCAACTCTTTGCCCAGGAGGCAGAAGTCCAGGAAGTACAAAAAGACCGTCCTGTAAGGGCGCCATTTGCATGCGGTATTATTATTGATAACCAAACCACCGTGATACCATCAGTAAAGACGCTTGAATTTCAGATTCAACATAAATTCGGAGATATCGGAAACGGTTTTTCCGATCTGTTTGGCCTTTACGCACCTGGAGCAAACATACGCATGGCCTTGAACTATGTCCCTATGAAAAATCTCCAGGTGGGTTACGGCCTGAGCCGGGTGAACATGTATAGCGATTTTTCAGCCAAGTACACCATCCTCGAGCAAACCCGTCAAAATACTGTTCCGGTTGCAGTTGGTGTATTTGCCAATATGGCCATTGATGGCCGGCCGGATGAAAGTTTCGGTGACAACTACCAGTTCACCAACCGGTTCTCCTATTTCTCCCAACTGATTGTTGGCAGACGATTCAATGATGCTGTTTCGGTGCAGGCAAATGTAAGTTTTACACATTATAACATGGTGGAACCTGAACAGGATCATGATAAGATATCAGTAGGATTTAACGGAAGAGTTAACATTACGGCACAATCATCCATTCTGCTGCAATATGATATTCCGTTAAAAGTAAAAGGGATAACCGAACACAATGAATTTTTAAATCCGGCCAAACCAAACCTGGGATTTGGTTGGGAGATCAGAACCAGTACCCACGCATTCCATATCTACATGGGTTCCGCTGATGGAATGATCCCTCAGCACAATGCGCTTTACAATCAGAACGACTGGACTGACGGGGATTTGATGTTTGGATTTTCGATCATAAGACTATGGAGTTTCTAAGTACCTAATCAATTAAGTTTAACATAAAAACAATTTTAAGATGAAGAAGAATGTAATTTCAATGATCATGATTGCTGTAGGCTGTTTCGCACTATTGGCATTTGTTGTCCCACAGGAGCAAAAAAAGGGCGCCCCCTGGGAAATCCCGGCTGAGTATAAAAAAATGCAAAACCCTCACAAGGGAGACGCTTCGCTGGACAAACTCGGTAAAGCCACCTACAATAAACATTGCAGGTCGTGCCATGGTAATACAGGTCTTGGCGACGGCCCGATGGCAAAAAGCCTCAAAACTCACCCCGGCGATTTTGGTGATGCCGAATTCCAGAAACACAACGATGGCGAACTTTATTACATGTCAATTATAGGGCGTGACGAAATGCCAAATTTCGAAAGTAAGATTACCGATCTCGAAGAACGTTGGGCAGTAATAAACTACATCCGTACTTTTAAAAAATAATCTTCATCAGGTCGGGAATTGACGGTTACACAACCCTGAATTCCCGACCTGATATCCAATTGATAAAACCATCTTATGACTAAATTCTCCAGAATCGGCTTTTGTACTCTTAAAGGAGGGATTTTTCTGGTATTTTTAGCATTATCGCTTGCAGGCTTAACGCAGGAGCCAAAGCACCCATTAAGTGATGACTCCCGCGTCTGCCTCGAATGCCATGGTTCGATGAGATATAGCTTTACTGATCCATCGACAGGTGATGTTGTCTCAATGAAAATGTATGAAGAAATCAGGATTGATACCGTCCGCTACACGAATGCCACACATGGTGGTTTCTCCTGCACTGATTGTCATTCGCCTGACTATGCAGTCCATCCTCATCCCATTGAGGTGAAGTTTGAGCCTCTTTACCAATGCTTTGATTGCCATGGTAACAATGATGTTTTTGCTGATTTTCATTTTGAAACCATTCACGATGAGTTTCAGATGAGTGTGCATGGAAATCATCTAATCGAAAATTTTAGTTGCTGGAGTTGCCACAATCCGCATACGTATGTCAATACAGCCCGAAAGGGTGGAACGATCACCGACGTTGTTGCTTACAACAATTCGATGTGTCTGGGTTGTCATGGCGACATCAGTCATTATGCTGTTTTAATTGAGGGGCAGCTAACCAATATGCTTTCGAAACACGAATGGCTTCCCAACCAAAGCCTGCATTTCCGTAAAGTCAGGTGCATTGATTGCCATGCTGCAACCAACGACAGTATTCTTGTTGCACATCACGTACTTCCGGCCAATGAAGCGGTAAAGAATTGTGTAGATTGTCATTCGACCAATTCCATACTTTTTGCCTCCTTATACAAGCACCAGATCATTGAAAGGCGCAACAAATTTGGCTTTTTCAATGCCGCTATTACCAGCGAAGCCTATCTGATCGGTGGGAACCGAAATTACTTTTTTAATATTGCAAGCATTGTAATCTTCGGACTAGTGCTTGTCGGAATTGCTATTCATGCTTCACTCAGATACATTCATTACAGAAGGAGAAGATCATGACAAAGAAAAGACTGTACCTATATCCTCTTTGGTTACGGGTTTGGCATCATGTAAATGCTGTGCTGATGATCGTATTGATATTGACCGGGATCAGCATGCAATATTCCAGTCCGGACTATCCATTGATCAGGTTTGATATCGCAGTAAATTTTCATAATATGGCGGGAATCTTACTAACAGCATCATATTTTGTGTTTCTTTTCGGCGTTCTATTTACGGCAATTGGCAGATATTACGTGGTTAAAACTGAAGGGTTCTTAACCTCTTTCTACCGCCAGATGCGGTATTATTTGTTCGGAGTATTCAGGGGTGAAAAAAGTCCCTTTAAAGTTAGTCAGGATCAGAAATTCAACCCCATTCAGCTGATATCCTACAACATTATTATGCATGCAATAACACCTGTTACCTTTATTACAGGATGGGCACTGATTTATCCTGAAACTATTGTATTGAATGTGTGGGGCTATAGCGGGATCATGCTTACCAGCCTGGTGCATGCAATTGCAGGATTTTTTATCTCTATTTTTCTTGTTATTCATCTTTATGTGATAACAATAGGACCCAATCCAACGATTGGATTCAAAACTATCCTCACAGGTTATCACGAAGATCACGACGATTATCACGAACCAACAGAAACAAAGAATTAGTTTTTAATATTAATAACCAAATCAAAATTTTATGACGAACAAATTTACTTTTTTGACCCCGGTGATGTTTATCATGCTTATCACATTGAGTTTGATGATCACCAGTTGTACTAAAGAAGGCCCTCAGGGCCCTCCGGGACTTGACGGACAAGATGCCACTGAAACTTGTATGACTTGTCACGATTTTTCAGAAACGATTGTCACCAAGTTCACCCAGTACAGTTATTCTACACATGCAAGTGGCAACAATGTTGACCGGAATGGGGTAGGCTGTTCACAATGCCATACAAGCCAGGGATTCAGAAGTTATCTTGTTGATGGTGTATCTGTTTTAATGCCAGATCCAACGCCGATCAACTGTCGTACCTGCCACCCGATTCATGAGTCCTACAGTACTGATGATTATGCTGTAAGAACCAATGCTCCGGTGAATTTAATTGTTGGAGACTTTGCCTACGATTATGGCAATTCCAACCTTTGCGCCAATTGTCACCAAGCAAGGTCAATTTCACCTTATCCTATAGCAGGTGGCGATGATGTTACCATAACCAATGCTCGTTATGGACCTCACTATGGCCCCCAATCCAACATGATTGCCGGCAAAGGACCTTTCGAAATTCCCGGAAGTCTTCCTTACGAAAATTCAGCCCATACCTCTCTTGTAACTGATGGTTGCGTTACATGCCACCTGGCACCCGCTTCCAATCTGCATTCCGGTGGTCACCAGATGAATGTGTCCTACACGACATCTTCGGGTGCAACAGCATTTAATTACTCGGGTTGCACCTCATGTCATACAAGTGCTACCGAACTTGCTGAAAACAGAGCCGAGAAACGCGCAGAAATTGAAGACTTAAAAGCACAGTTACTTGCGAAACTTCAGGAAAAAGGGCTTCTAAATGCTTCTGAACTCGTTCCCCAGCCTATCACTGTCTCTCCCAATGAGGCCGGTGCAATTATTAACTATAAGTTTGTTTATGGCGATCACAGTTATGGTGCACATAATTATCTTTACACTAAAGCACTTTTAGTTAATTCGCTGGAAGCACTCAACTAAATTTCGATGCGCTCTCATGATCTAAGTTCTTTAAATAAAAGACTATAACATACTATTTAGCCCTAAGTGTTAACCCATTTAGGGCTAAATGTTTTTAACCGGTTCTCCGTTATCAATCATAAAAACGAATACACAATGAAACTTCCAAATTCAGCACGAAACTGGACATCTATGCTTGGCGCTGCCATGGCAGTTACTACGCTGTTCATTATCCTCTTCCTGTTTATCCTATCCATGGTTTTCGATGCAGGAAGTTCTTACCTGGGGCTTTTCATTTTCATTATTCTTCCAATTTTTCTGGTAATTGGACTTGTACTGATTCCAATCGGAATGTACTTTACCCATAAAAAGGAGATAATCCAGGAAGCAGAAGAAAGTGAAACCAAATGGCCTGTTGTGGATTTAAACCGCATTGCTACCCGAAATGCATTACTAATATTTATCGGGGGTTCAGTCGTGTTTTTTTCCCTTACCGGCATTGGGAGTTATGAAGCCTTTCATTACACTGAATCGGTTGAGTTTTGCGGTACGCTGTGCCACCAGGTGATGGAACCTGAGTATGTTGCCTATCACCAATCATCTCATGAGCGGGTGAAATGCGTTGATTGCCATGTAGGTTCAGGAGCAGATTGGTATGTAAAAAGTAAACTTTCCGGACTTTACCAGATCTATTCAGTTGCCTTTAAAAAGTACCCACAACCTATTCCTACACCAATTCACAATCTGCGTCCTGCGCGAGAAACCTGTGAACAATGCCACTGGCCCGAAAAGTTTTATGACCCGATGATGAGGGTGAAAAAATCTTATCTGTCAGATTACGACAATACTGAATGGGACATCCACCTGATGATGAAAACCAGTGCTACCTATAGCGCACTTGGGTTGCAGGAGGGCATCCACTGGCACATTAATCCTGATGTTCAAATTGAGTACTTTGATGATCCGGAGAATAAAGGAGTAATTCCATGGGTAAAATATACTAACCGAAAAACCGGTGAAACAAAGATTTTTAAGGATCCGGATTATGCCGGGGAGGATTTTGCTTCTAACACTAAGATGGTCAAAACCATGGACTGTATTGATTGTCATAACCGCCCTTCACACAACTATAAGGTCCCGCAAAATTTCGTTGATGATTTGATTACTGCAGGAAAGATTTCGGGGGAGTTGCCCGATATTAAATACCTTGCCATGGAAATCCTTAATAAGGAATATCCGACCAGGGACAGTGCTTTTACTGCGATCGAGTCCAGAGTTTGGGAGTATTATACATCTGATTATGATTATATGCTCGAAACCCACGAAAAAGAAATTGGAGATGCAGTAGAGGCCATTCAACTGGGTTACAGCCAGAATATTTTTCCCTACATGAAAGTAACATGGAGTGAATACCCTACGCACCTTGGTCACATGGAAACTAACGGTTGTTATCGCTGTCATAACGATCGCCATGCCACCACCTCAGGTGAAGTGATTTCACGTGATTGTGACCTTTGCCATAACATTATCGCACAAGGAAATCCCGGCAACATTGAATATTCAAGTCAGTTTGAGGCACTTGACTTTAATCACCCGATTGATATCAAAGATGCCTGGCGGGAAACACTTTGCAGTGAATGTCATTTTGAATTGTATTGATCATTTTACAAATTGTTGCGGCAATTTCGATTTTTCTGAATTACGATAAATCCTACTTTGTTGCTAAGGTTTGCAAAACGGGAACCCTTGAGGAATTTACTCAAGTATCATTGATTCATCCCATTAAAAGGGAGTGCCGGAGATAAATCTGATTTTTCGTTTCCACTCTATTCGTATTGCTTTGTTTCTTTCAGCGTAGTCGCAAGGGAGCCGATAAGAAACTGGAACAACCTGTTTATTCCTTTGTATTGGCTTGATGAACTCCAGGATTCTGCAATGGTTAACTTCATGGAAGGGAGAGCATCGATCACCGAATCCACTTCGACAGCATAGTTACTTTCGCTATTATCCCTAAAAACTTTAACCAGGTAGGTTTTAATCAAAGGGGCCAATAAATAAAACCATAAAACGAGAATAAGGAAAGAGCGTCCAAGCATGATCAGGATGCCGGTAATATCAAATCCGCTTGTTTCGGGGTAGAGGTAACTGAGTAAAATCATTACAACCGACAGAGCAACGATGGCCAGCCCTGTCGGCTTTAGCCCTTTTTTAGACGCTGGTTTCGTTGGGTATACTGGTATTAACTCCCTGCTTAAAATTGGGATTTCTGGTGACTCATGCATTTTTGCTTCTACTTTAAGCGGAACAATGTAGGCAAGTATTCCTGCAGCCACACCGACAATTAAGTGAAACAGAATATAACCGCCAATCAGCCAATGGCTGAATGCAACATGTTGCTGTAATACAGCGGGAAACCATTCCTGGCTGATGAAATTGTAAAAATCGTCAATTGTTCTCCATAAGTGTTGGCCATAAATCAGGGTTAAAACAATGATTTTTTGAAACCCGTTCAGCAGTGATACGATGATGCCAAACAACAGCGAGGACAACAGTCTGATTTTTTTAGAGATGAAAAGCAGTTCTCCCAAAATTCCCTGGGCAACTACTGAAAAGTAGGCCTGCAACGGTGTGTGAGGACTGATGAGCGCTTTGATCATAACTACAATCAACATTGATCTTGTTATCCGCCCTTTCCAGTCAGAAAACTTTGCGATCAGACTAATGAGAATAATGGCAATACCCGAAATGAACATCCCCCGAAATGGAAGTTTAAATGCATGTAGCACACCCCCTAAAGCTGATTCACTCAACCCCCACAAAGCGGTAAGTTTTGTAACAGCATCAGATTCTTTTGGTTTCCTCATGCAGTCCACTTCACCGTTATTAAGGACAGGTTGTTTCAATATGGATTTTCTTTAAAAATTTACCGGTTATTTCTCAGTGGAACCTGGCAAATATAGAGTTTGTTTTTGGAAATTTACTGAATTCCGAAAGTTTTAGCCGATTTCAGCAGCTGAAATAAAACCTGATACAACCATAAAAGCATGGTCCAAACTAAAATCATGTTTATTCAGGTAAAATATTTCCAGAATAATTAATTCTATATATTTGCACCTTCAAAATTTTTAAAACTCAATAAAATGAAATCTAAAAAACTTGTTTTCTTGCTAATACCAATAGCCGCTTTCATCACTATTTTAATGCTAACTTCATTTAATAGCGGCACTGATGTGAAAGCTACCAACAACACTCCCGGAACTGTAGTTTTTACTGCTACCACTTTGCCAGCAGGCGGTAATTATGCACCAAAGCATGTACTGGCCATTTGGGTAGAAAAAGACGGTGTTTTCGTGAAAACCCGCAAAGCGATGGCCAACCAGCGAAAGCAGTATTTGTACAAATGGGCTGCATCGAGCAATTACAATGTTACTGACGCCATTACCGGTGCTACATTACCCCAGCATCAAACCCATACCGTGCAATGGAATTGTACTGACCTCAGTGGAAATGTTATGCCTGATGGAAATTACACTGTGATTATTGAGTTCACCGACAAACATGCCCAGGGACCCTGGTATGCAGTAACCTTCAATAAAGGTACGGAACCTGTTTCAATTACACCTCCTAACCAGCAGTACATCATCAACATGCAACTGACTTATACACCGGAGATCACTGTTACTGCAGACTTCAGTGCCAATATAACCCAGGCTTGTCCACAACAGGAAATTGTTTTTACCGATAATTCCACCGGAGCAACATCGTGGTCGTGGAATTTTGGAGCTGGGAGCGTGCCTCCAACTGCGAATACACAAGGTCCTCATACGGTTACTTATTCAAATTCAGGATTAAAAACAGTTTCCTTAACAATTAATGGAGGAACCACTGTTACCAAAGATGGCTATATCCTGATTCATCCGGCGCCTGAGGCTAATTTTTCTTTTCAGGTAAACAGCCCCGATGTTCAGTTTACCAATTCCTCTCTAAATGCATCATCTTACTTATGGGATTTTGGTGATGGCAATACAAGTACAGCTACTAATCCTTCACACACTTACATCGAAAACGGCCAATACCAGGTAAGTCTCACTGCAAGTAATGTAAATTGTGGTAGTGATGTTCATACTGAATTGGTTGTAATAACTACAGTAGGTATTAATGAAGTTGTTTCGGGATCCATAACTGCGTTCCCAAACCCTTCAGCCGGTGCGTTTTATCTTACTTCAGACGAAACTATTGACAACACAAAAGTCAGCCTGTACGATATCAGGGGGAAATTGGTTTTTTCAGATTTTCAGATCAATCTGCAATCAGGCGAAATTTATCAGATTGGTGATCATCTGCTTAAGCCCGGCGTTTATTTGTTGAATGTATCTGCAGGTGATCTGCAATACAAAAAAAAGCTGATTGTGAATTAGGCGCTTTGGCTGTCCCCATAGGGTTTTGTATGTTCCAGGAAAAATAGTTACTCTGCGGTTCTTTGCGCCTTCTTTGCGGAACTCTGCGGTAAAAAAAAGGTTAAACCGCAGAGAACCGCAGAGTTTTTCTCTGAGCCAGAGAAATAAAGTTTCTTTGTAACAGAATCCAAACCTAATCGTCTTGAAATCTAAATGACGGCAAAAGAGTTTTGCAATCGGGTTTTACCTTTACAGGACAAGCTTTACAGGCTTTCCCGTCG
>JACZJL010000099.1 GCA_014860585.1 Bacteroidales bacterium
ATTGTCGGATCGAGGTCATCCAACAGGACATTGCAACTCAGCCAGGGCTGGAACCTGATCCCTGTGTTGAGCGAATGTGAGGCGGAAGTGGAAGCTTTATTTGCAGGCAAAGGGGTAATTGTGGTAAAAGAAGTAGCCGGATGGCAACTTTACTGGCCGGCATTCAACATCAATACCTTGCAAAACCTGCTGCCAGGCAAAGCGTATTATGTACTGATGGGCAATGCTGAAACAATCACGTATCCCGGTTGCACCAAAAGCGGAACCTCTTCAGTGATCAACTCTACCAATCCGAATATGATGGAGATCATCGACAGCGCGCCATGGAACATGACCGGCCGAAGTGCAGCTACCCATATCATCGCTTTCCCCAAACAAGCCATCAGTGAGTCATTAATAAAGCCCGGCGACTATATCGGGGCATTCGACCAAAATGGCAATTGTTATGGAATGATTCAATGGGAAAATGCGACAATGGGTATGATGCTGTTTGGAGATGACCCAACAACTGCCATGAAAGATGGATTCACGGCCAATGAACCCATCAATCTGAGGCTGTACGTTGTCACTACAGGCACGGATTATACACTTGAGGCGACCTGGGATGCTGGCTGGCCTCAGCAGGATGGGACATTCGCCGCCAACGGCATCAGCGCCATTGCCGGAATCAACCTCGGAACTGCACTCACAACAGAAGATCAGAGCAGCAATAAAAATGATGTGCTGATCTATCCCAATCCGGCAGGCGAAACGCTTTTCATTGATCTTGTTAATCAGCAGGAGATTCAGTTGATCATGACCGATATGCACGGCAGGGAAATGCTGCGACAGAAACTACTCACGCTTCGCAACCAGATTGATCTGACGGCATTGCGCAGCGGAATTTATCTCTTGCAACTGGAAGGGAATAACTTCCGCCGCATCGAAAAGATCATTAAAAAATAGCGTAAATCATTTAAAAAGCCCTGGAGAAAATCCGGGGCTTTTTTTTTTGGGCGATTATCCATGAATGATTTTAGATTTATATTCATTTGAAAAATGACGAATCTTTACTTTTAACAAATTATTAACAATAATTTAGATACTTTAATAAATAAAACTTTTTGAAAACTTATGTAGTGCCTATCTTTGCCAAACATTTTATTTTATCATTTTAATCATTTTTTTAAACCTTAAATTTATTCGTTTATGTCAAAATCAATTGTTTACATTTTAGTAATGTTGTTCTTCTTTACCGGAGAAATTTGTTTTGGACAAGTAAAACCTGAAAAAGATCCGTCCCGGACGGATTATCCCATGTCTGAATCAGAAATGAATCAGCTTATTCAGAGCTACCAACCCCAAATTGGCCGCAGTTATCTACAAATGCCTGAGGATTTTAAAAATCGTGAAACTCAAAGGTCGCTGCTTGACAGCCGTGGTAATGAGTTTTGGCTCACATTCATGCGAAATCTTAACGGTGCTAATTCACGTTTTCTTGATCTTACTTGTGGAGAAGATGCTACTGGAACTATTTCAATTCCCGGGATTGCATTTAGCACTAATTTTACCATTTCTGCAAATACAGTTACCAGGATTAACATTCCTCTTGCAGCTGAAATCATAACTTCGGGAACCATTGATAATCTTGGCATTAAGGTCACCTCTGATAAGGAAATTACGGCCTATGGAGTTAGTGGAAATGAAGCATCTACGGATGGTTATCTGGGGTTGCCAGTTGACATACTTGGGAATCAATATCTTGTGATGACCTACCCAATCCTGACGTGGGGAGGATTTTTACCTCAGGAGGGTTGGGCTCCGCAGTTTGCTATCGTAAGTCCTTATGATAACAATGTGGTGACAATAACACCAAAAGATATGACTGTTAACGGTAATCCGGCAGGTGTGCCTTTCTCGGTTACTTTGAACCAGGGACAGACCTACCTTGTACGCGGAAGACTAAACAATTCTTATAATGCCGATCAGACAGGCTCCATCATTTCATCTACACTACCAGTTGCTGTTTTCAGTGGTTCCTCTTGTGCCAGTGTGCCACAGAATTTTGCAGCATGTGACCACCTGATCTCGCAAATACCGCCTATATCTACCTGGGGTCAGACTTTTGTTACCAGGCCATTACAAACCAGGTTCAATGGTGACACATGGCGTTTTCTTTCATCACAAAATGGAACTCAGCTTTTCCTTAACGGATCTTTGGCTGCCACTTTGAACTTTGGAGATTTTTATGAGACTGTATTAACTGTCCCAACTTTTGTAGAAGCTTCCAATCCCATTCTTACCGTGCAGTTTTCGAATTCATCCAGTTTTGATGGCGTTGTTTCTGATCCATTCATGATGATCATACCTCCATTTCAGCAATATCTGGATAGTTATACGTTTGCAACCCCGGTCGAAGGATTTACAGGACATTTT
>JACZJL010000100.1 GCA_014860585.1 Bacteroidales bacterium
GGGTCGCCCTGGAACAGGTATTTTACGATCAGACCGCCAAAAATACCATTCACAATCTGCGGGATGGTGATTGACATATTGAAAAGTCCCATAAACATTCCCATTTGTTTGGCGGGGATGGAGTTGGCCAGCATGGCATAGGGCATGGCAAGTATGCTTCCCCAGGCAATCCCAATCCCGATCATCGGTATCCAAAGCAGCTCATGATTGGGTATTATGGCAAACGAAAGGAAAGACAATCCACCCAAACCGAGCGCAAGGGCATGGGTAGGTTTGCGCCCGATGATACGGGCTATTTTTGGCAGCAATAGTGCGATGGCTGCAGCCACTCCGTTGTAAATTCCGAAAAGCAATCCCACCCAGTCACCGGCTTGTTGATAGGCAGCAGAATCAGGATCGGTGGTTCCAAAAAAATGTTGCGCAATGGCCGGGGTAGTAAAAACCCACATGGAGAACAAAGCAAACCAGGAAAAAAATTGAACAGCCAGCAATTGCCACATGGTGGCTGGAATCCTGAATTTGGTCGTTTTCTTTTCTTCTTTTTTTTCATCATCGTAAAATTCCGGTGGATACTCGCTCGTGGTAGTCACCGTCCAGACGATGGCGGATATGAGGACAGCGGCGCCGAAGTAAAATGAGTACACAACATTTGGAGGAACAAGTCCTTTACCGGCGGCTTCGGTGGAAACTCCAAACCAGTTACCAAGGATGTAGGGAAGCCATGAGCCCACCACAGCTCCGATTCCAATTAGAAGCGACTGAATGGAGAACCCGAGTGTGTGCTGCTCGGGAGGTAGTTTATCGGCTACCAGCGCCCTGAAAGGTTCCATCGAAATGTTGATTGAAGCATCCATAATCATCAACAACCCGCCGCCAATAAACATCGGTGCAATGAAGGTGGCCAGTGAAGGGGCATTCGGCATAAGGATCAGGGCGATGCTCGTAAGAATGGCGCCGGCAAGGAAATAGGGACGGCGTCTGCCAAAGCGGTTCCAGGTCCGGTCGCTGAAATACCCAACAATAGGCTGCACAATCATCCCGGTGAGGGGTGCTACCAGCCAAAACCAAGAGAGATGTTCAACGTCTGCGCCGAAGGTCTGTAGAATCCTTGATGCATTGGCATTTTGAAGGGCAAACCCAAATTGAATTCCAAGGAATCCAAAACTCATGTTCCAGATTTGCCAGAAAGAGAGACGCGGCTGTTTTTTCATTGTATTTTCCTCATTTTTAAATCAAGCGGCAAATATAGTGGATTTGGTTACTTTTGCCGTGAAAAATTCTTCAGCATTTATTCTGGGCCAATGACCAAACAAAAAGTACCCTTTAAACTTGCATGGATCAATGTTGCATTTGTGACGGTTTTAGCCATTTTAGCAGTGCTCTCCCCTTTTCTCATGCTACCGGCTTTTATCCTGATGCTTTTTGGGAAGCATAAAACAGCCGATTTTATGGTCAATGCAATTGCAGGATTCTATTCAAGGTTTGTGTTTGTGTTGTTTGGAATAAAGGTGTTGGTGAAAGGAAAGGAAAATATTCCAAAAATCGGGAATGTGTGTTTTATCAGTAATCACCAGGGTTTGGCCGATATCCCCCTTATCGTTGGTTATATTCCAAAGACCGTTGGTTTTATTGCAAAAGTGGAGTTAGGAAGAATTCCCATCCTTAATATCTGGATGCGAGCGATGAAATGTGTGCTGATTGACCGCCTGAATGCCCGCAATGCTGTGTTTGCAATCAATCGTGCCATCGAAAATATCCAGCAGGGTCACCCCATGGTGATTTTTCCTGAAGGTACACGAAGCCGGAGTGCTGTGATGGGGCAATTCAAGCCGGGCAGCTTCAAACTGGTGACAGGTTCCGGTTGCTTTGCTGTGCCTGTTACGATCAATGGCACTTATAACATTGTTGAAACTACCGGTAAAATCGCTTCTTCAAGGCTAACCCTGACGATCCATCCGGCTATTGATGTTTCAACATTAAGCCCTGATCAAAAAGCGAAACTCAGCGAGCGTGTTCATGAAATAGTGAAATCAGCCCTTTGATAGCCTTATTTTTCAAATGATACAGATGAAATTACTCCACTTTTGTCCAGTAGGTCGTCCTTCCAATCAGTGAAATCCCAATGTAGCCGCGAACTTTTAGGATGTTTTTGGTATCGTCAGTAAAGGCCATATAACAACTGTAGGTTTTCCCGCTTTTCGGGTCGTAGATCTCACCACCTTCCCATTCGTCATCGCCATCGAATTTGAAATTTGAAAGTAGAGTAAGTCCCATGATTGGCCGTTTTTTTAATTGTTCATCCGGGTTTTTCTTATCCAGTTTTGGCTTTCCTGTTTCATCATCAATGGGGGTTTTGAGCCAAACAACATTCCCATAAAAAACGCCATTTTTATTCTCAATCTTCACATGAGCATCTTTGTCCTCATTCAGCCAAATACCCACTATATCATTGCCTTTGACCTGCGCTTTTACGGCTGTTGCAAAAAGCCCAAACATAAAAAGAATTACAAAAAAAGATCCTGTTCTCATTGTTCTCGTCATCGTTTTAAAGTTTTATGGTTATGAAAAATTCAATTTATTTAGATTCTACTTTTAGTTGTCCACATACCAGTTTATTATCTCTCCCCTGCACCATTCCTCCATCACTCCCCGCCGCATACTGCTTCTGCATCGGGCAAGCATTTCCCCAATTTTTTCACTCTACCCTCCAGTCAATCTCCTCAATTCCGTTTGTTTTCAGGTAAGCATTGGTTGTTGAAAAATGTTTGTTTCCAAAAAATCCTCTGCTGGCAGAAAGTGGCGAAGGATGAGGCGATTTCAGCGTCAAATGTTTCCTGGTGTCTATCAAAGCTTCCTTTGCAATGGCGTAATTTCCCCAAAGCAAAAAAACAAGGTGATCCCTATATTTCGATAAATTTGCGATAGCGGCGTCGGTAAACTGTTCCCAGCCTCTGTTCTGATGCGATCCGGCCTGCTGTGCCCTGACAGTGAGGGTTGCATTGAGTAAAAGGACGCCCTGTACGGCCCAACTTTTCAAATTTCCATTCCGGGGAAACGGAATCCCGAGATCATTGTTCAACTCTTTGAAAATGTTTTGCAGTGAAGGGGGTTGCTGCACACCTTCCGGAACAGAAAAACAAAGTCCATGTGCCTGGCCGGGACCATGATATGGATCCTGGCCGAGAATCACAACTTTCACTTTATCGAACGGTGTGAGATTGAATGCAGTAAAGATAGCCGGTCCCGGAGGATAAATCGTGTATTTTGATTTCTCCTCAATCAGAAACTCCTTTAACTGTTCGAAATAGGAGGCCTCAAACTGATCAGCAAGTAACTTTTTCCAGCTTTCTTCTATCGTTGGATTGACTTTAGCCATCTTTAGTAATTTTAAACCCCTTAAAAATTTTTTAGCCGGCAATATTATGAATAAAAAAATGTTTGCTTTAAAAATTTTACTTCAATTTTTCAATTCAATATCAGGCGTTAAATAAAACGGTGCGTAAAAGTATGAAAAAAGTAATCAAAGCTGCAATCATGTTTGCAATTGTCCTCATGGTGGGGTATATATTCACCTCCTGCAAATCAACGGGCGAATGTTCATCGTATGGCGAAGTCAGGAAATTTCAGCGTGACGCCCGCAGATAATTTACCCTTCTCATTGTGAACAATTGTGACATCAGAACAATTCATTAATAAAGTGTCCTGATGCGTCATTTTTTCCACATAATATTCATTTTTCTGCTGCTTTCTGGAGCGAATTGTTTTGCACAGTCTGACCTCACTGAGTTTGATCGTATTGATACCGTGCTCAACAAGGTAATCCTCCGCCATGAAACGACAGGTGGGGCTATGTTGCACACCGGTGGATTTGGATTTCTGATCAGGAAAGGTTACAACGCCAACTGGTTTAGGAAAAATCTGTGGGAAGTGGAGTTTGCCGGAATGCGTTCGGACAAGCAGGTCAGGGTGAATTTTTACGGCACCTATTACAGCAACGCAAACAGCTACGTTTACGGGAAGTTGAATAAAGTATATGTGATGCATACAGGGCTTGGGCAGCAACACTTACTTAATACCAAGCCTTACTGGGGTGGGGTAGAAGTGAGGTTCACCTACTATGGAGGCCTTTCACTCGGAATTGCCAAGCCTATTTATCTTTATATTATCAATCAAAGCGGCTTCAATACCATCGAAAGCCAGCGCTATGACCCTGAAAAGCATTTTATCGACAACATTTACGGACGCGCTCCTTTCCTTGATGGCATCGAAAAAACCAAATTCTATCCTGGCTTTTACGGAAAGGCAGGATTGAATTTTGAATTTGGTGAATACAATACAAAGGTTAAGTCTCTGGAATTAGGGCTTTTGCTTGATGGATTTCCGATCCCGGTACCCATCATGGCTTTCAACGATCCCCACTATTATTTCCTTAACTTTTACCTTAACTTCACATTCGGAAAGCGCTTCAACAAATTCTGATCAGGCATGAAACGACTTTTTGCAGCCATCAAGGTTGATCCTGACGCCACATTTTTGAAAACCTACAGCGAACTCAGGCAAATGCTCAGAGCCGGGCAGATTACCTGGGTTGATGATCGTAAAATCCATATCACGCTCAAATTTTTTGGCGACACCCCCGAAGACAGCATCCCAGGAATGATCGACCTGTTTGCTGAAATCGCATCTCGTCATCCTTCATTTGAAGTTGATCTTTCAGGTACCGGCATTTTTGGAAGTTCATACAACCCACGGGTCATCTGGTTTGGAATGAGCCATTTGGAAGCCATTGGGATGCTTGCAGAGGATGTATTGAACACTTTCCATAATCATGGCTTTCCGCGTGATGAACAGCATTTCAGACCACACCTTACTATTGGCAGGATCAAGCACTTCGAAAGCAAAAAGTACTTTCAGCAGGTGATCGACAGGTTTAAGACCACTTACCTTCAAAATATTCAGGTCAGCCGGTTTGAACTGATCGAAAGCAAACTCACACCACGCGGCCCGATTTATACCACACTTGAAACTTTTGGATTAAAGGAAAAGAAAGCTTGATTTTTAAGAAACCGAATTACCTGGTAAACGTCCATTAAAATGGCATTCTATGATAATCAAAGGTCTGATTGTCAACGAATGTTTTTACTCTTTGGGCAATCCGTATAAATATTTCTAGGTTTTGTGAATGAAGCCATTGAATGGCTTTTTCATCGCCGCGGCAGGCTTCCGCAAGCAGTGCCAGGAAGGTGAAATTGTTTTTTTTTAGCCAATCGAGTGCCCTGTTATCATCCACTGCAGCCGCATCAAAGGCTGCATAATGCCGGTAACCATTGCTGATCAGCCATTGGATGGCTGGCGTGTTTGCACGAATGGCGTTGGAAAGTGCCGCCAGTTCGGGATACCCGTTATCAAACAGCCACTGGAAAAATTCTTTTTTTCCGGCTACAGCCATCTCAAAGGCCAAAAGAATTTTTACAGGATAATCATAGAGTTGCTTCATGTTCAAGGCATTTATTGGTCAAATTTACATGAAACTTTTCACTTACAATCAGTCGGATGAAAAGGTACATCCGGGATAAACTGTTGAAAATCAAATTTGATGGATTTCCAACAGCCACCAGTTCCTTCTTTTTGCCTGTGTACTACATTCAACTTTCTTAGTAAACACTACTCTTCACCCTGATTTGGCTCAGCTTATCGGCAATTTTCATCAGCTCTTCTTTAGGTACCACCCTAAGCCCTGGTGCAGGGGTCTGCCGGTCGATCGGGTATAGCATGACATACCGGGGTTTGATAAATCGGATATGGCCAAGCCATGCATGTACTTCGGCAGTGGTGGTATTGTCAACGGTTTGTCCGTCAACTTCGCCGGTAAGAAAAAGTGTTTGAATGATGGCTTTATGTCCGAATTTTCGAAGGTTTTGCACAATCCGGTCCAGTGTAAGTTCCTTCGATCGGGGCCGGTTGATCAGTTGGAAGGTAGATTCAAGCCCGGCATCAAGTTTAAGGATGTTATTGTCAACTTTGCTTAACGCGTTAAAAATTTCGGTTTTATGGATCATGCTCGAGTTCGACAATACTGTAACCTCGGCGTCAGGGAAGAATTTGTCACGAAGTTTCAAAGTATCATAGATTATTCCCGGGAATTCCGGATGAATGGTAGGTTCTCCATTACCGGCAAAAGTGATGGAATCCGGGATGTTGTTTTGAACCTTGAGATGAATCAGTTTTGTTTCTAATGCTTCGGCCACCTGGGCGCGAGAAGGCAATTGTTCCAAAACCCCTGTTTCGTCAGGAGACCAGCCACATTCACAGTAAATGCAATCGAAAGTGCAGATTTTCTTGTTTGTAGGTAATAAATTAATTCCCAATGAATTGCCTAGTCTCCTGCTTTTTATGGGGCCAAAAACTGTCTCGCTGAACAGAAACCCAGATGATGAATTCACGTTATCCATAAGCTTTCTTTTCTCTTAAAACAATTTTTTAAGCGGAATGTTATCTTGACCAAAAACAGCACGTCAGATAAATTATCTACTTTTGATCGCCAAAATATTTCATGCCTGATCTCAAAGACATAAAGCAGCCCATCAGCGAGCATCTTGCCTCATTCGAGGATAAATTCCGTGATTCCATGAAAACCCGGGTTGCCTTGCTCAATTACATCACACAATACATCATCAGGCGAAAAGGCAAACAGATGCGGCCGATGTTTGTCTTCTTTTCAGCCGGAATTACCGGGCAAATCACCGAATCAACCTATCGTGCAGCATCGCTGATCGAGTTGCTTCACACCGCAACCCTCATTCATGACGATGTGGTGGATGATTCAAACCTTAGAAGGGGATTTTTCTCCATTAATGCACTCTGGAAAAACAAAATTGCCGTGCTGGTTGGCGATTATCTTCTTTCGCGCGGATTGTTGCTTGCGCTTGACAGCAATGAGTTTGACCTGCTGAAGATCGTTTCAAATGCTACACGCGAAATGAGTGAAGGTGAGCTACTTCAGATCGAAAAAGCCCGCAGGCTCGACATTAAGGAAGAGATTTATTTTGAGATCATCCGAAAAAAAACAGCCTCCCTCATTGCTTCCTGTTGCGCTGCCGGTGCTCATTCGGCAGGCGCAGACCCAGATACAGTGAAGAAAATGCACCAGATTGGTGAATATGTCGGTATTGCTTTCCAGATCAAAGACGACCTGTTCGATTACCAGGACAATAAGCGCGTAGGAAAACCCAATGGTATTGATATCAAAGAACAAAAAATGACCCTGCCCCTTATTTATATGTTGAACAACTCTTCATTTTGGGAAAAAAGAAAAGTGGTTAATGTGGTGAAACGCCACAATAACAACAGCGAAAAAGTGGATGCAGTGATTGATCAGGTGAATCAAAGCGGTGGGATTGAGTATGCCACCCAAAAGATGATAGAGTACCGGCAAAAGGCTTTTGATTTGTTGGCTGACTTTCCCGGATCTCCTATGCGTCGTTCGTTTGAGCAATTGGTTATTTACACTACAGACCGTACCAGGTAGCCGCAATTAACTCTCACAACAATACTTTGTGCAGATGTTTAGCCTATTGCCGTTATGGAAATCAATTTCACAATCTCCGCAGTCTTAACCGAAATCTCTTCACAAATTATGTCATACTTTTGCAGTCATAAGTTCATTTGCTGAAAGTACCTGGTAAAACACAAACTTTTCCTACAATCGCTACATATATGCCTGTTATTCTTCATATTGACACTGCTACACAGTTTTGTTCGGTTGCCCTGAGTGATGATAAAACCCTCATTTCCTGCAAAGAAAGCAACAAGAAAAATGCACATTCACAAGTTATTACGATGTGGATTAATGAATTGTTGAATGAAAATAACCTAAAACCTGGTATGATTGACGCTGTTGCAGTGAGCAAAGGCCCCGGTTCCTACACGGGTTTACGCATTGGTGTGTCCGTCGCAAAAGGACTTTGTTTTGCTCTCGATAAACCACTGATCTCCATTGGAACACTGCATTCAATGGCAGTGGGTATGACAGAGGGTTGCCGCACTGAAAAAAGATTGGCAGACAATTTTCTTTTTTGCCCGATGATTGATGCAAAGAGGATGGAAGTTTATTCAGCTATTTTCGATAAAAACAACCAACAGATTAGAGAAATAAGAGCGGAGGTGATCAGCATGGACTCTTTTTCGGAGGAATTGAAAAACCATGTGATTGTTTTCGGAGGGGATGGCGCTGAGAAATGTAAGGCGATTCTGACACACCACAACGCAATTTTACTTGACGCTTTTCAGCCTTCAGCAAAATTTATGGTATCGCTTGCCATGGAGAAATTTGAAAAGAACGATTTTGAAAATGTGGCTTATTTTGAGCCCTTTTACCTGAAAGATTTTGTTGCAGGATTACCCAGAGTTAAAGGGCTTCGTTAGCCTCCTCGCTTATTGCAATCCTGAAATCAACGAAGTAAGTCGAAAATCATGCAAAATCCCTATGGAAAGGATTATCCTCGGGCATTCATTATCTTTGCCAATATTTTAAGTTGAATTCAATGATGATCCAGCGGACAATCACTGCATTATTATTTTTAATGGTTTCTCTGCCATTGATGGAAGGCTGTTCTGAAGACACAGAACCGGCAACCATTCCTTTGCTCACCAATCTACAGGTCACACCACGAATACCATCCGCCGGCGAATCAGCAATTGTGTCCGTATCTGCCTCTGATGAATCAGGGATAATGTCTGTACTCTTATTTTATAGCTTTAACCAGGGGACTTTTCAGTCTTTTCCAACAGATCATTCCGGAGATAAGTACACAGGGATAATACCAGGCCAGCCTGTCAACACCATAGTAAGCTATTATATTGAGGCAAAAAACAATAGTGGAAATATGGCCTACTTACCGGATGGGGCTCCAACTGTACCGGCATCTTACATAGTCGGGGCTCCCGACGTGGTGCTAAACGAAATTTATTCCCAGGGGACCAGCCAGGCGCCAGATTGGATTGAAATTTTCAATCTCTCCGACACACAGGCCAACATCAGTGACTATAGCATTTATGACGATGGCGGATATTCAGGCAGCAGGCCAAAGAAAAAATTTCCTTCGGGAACGATCATTCCGGCAAAAGGATTCATTTACATCATTGTTGATGACAATTCCCCTGATGGGAGTGGATTTGGGTTAATTGCCGAGGGTGAAAAGGTTTGGCTTGAAAATCAGCAGGGGTCAGTAATTGATGCCATTGAATTCCCCTTTTTGTCAGAGAATCAGTCATATGGTCGTTATCCTGATGGAACAGGCAATTGGAGAATTTTAGATTATGTTACCAAAGGCACTGCAAATATCGAAAGCCCTCCTGTTTCAGAAATCATTGTGAAGTGGGATTTTGATCAAGATGGCGATTTGACCCCTGAAATTGGCTCTGGTTCAGTTATTTTAGTCGGAGGTGTAGTGGAAGTGTCACAGGATTCTTCACTCAGAATTACTGACTTCCCCGGGCAGTTTGAATACTCTGGAGAAGCAGGGTTGGAACTGATGTTCAGCACTGTTGGGTTTGATTTTATTTCTTTTGAATTCAAGCAGCGAGCATCGGGAACAGCTTCCCGATGGGCCGAAATTCTTTACACTCCCGATGGAGGGGGCCTCTGGCGGAAAGCTTTTAATAACAATGGAGGTTTATCTCCACATGATTTGTTTTATACTTTTACCTTCGATTTGGGTCAGGTAACTGAGGCCAACAACAATCCCGACTTTGGACTGCGGATCGTATCCATCTTTTCGCCGGTGGCCTTTGACGATGGACTGGGCGAAAATTACGGGGCGGATGAGGCCTATCACAGAGCAAGAACAATTGATGGAAATCCTTATTCTCCCGGAGGAAACTGGCGGTTCAAGGAAGTTATCATAAAGGGTATTCCCTTAAAAAAATAAACAAATGTTGATCAAATGGTTAAGCTGCGTTTTTAAAATCAAATCATCAATCCATGGCACAGGAAATCGAACGTAAATTTTTAGTTAAAGGGAACTTTAAACCTTTTGCAACTAAAAGTACAAGGATTATACAGGGATTTATTTCGTCGACGCCGGAGCGGATTGTCAGGGTCAGGGTTATGGGCGACAAGGGATACATCACCATTAAAGGTATCGGTAATAAGGAAGGAACAACCAGATACGAATGGGAGAAAGAAATTCCGGTGAATGAAGGGCATGAACTGCTAAAAATATGTGAACCCGGAGTCATCGAAAAAACCAGGTATTTGGTGAAATACGGAGAACACACCTTCGAAGTAGATGAGTTTCACGGACGTAATGAAGGACTGATCATTGCTGAAATTGAACTGAATTCGGAGGACGAACAATTTTCAAAGCCGGATTGGCTTGGAGATGAGGTAACAGGCGATGTTCGCTATTACAATGTCAGGCTGATAAAAAGCCCCTTTTCAACCTGGTAAAGTCTCATCAATTGAAGCATTGTTTGCAAAGCAAGGGATAAAACCGATGGGTGATTTTGGTATTTTTTGGAAATAATTTGAACCAATATAGAGTTTTAAGCTTACTTTGTTGAAAATCAATTTTCTTACTGATGAATAGAATTTCCATTTGTTTCACCATACTGCTTCTTTTTATTTCGGGTTCCCTTTTTGATGTCAAATCACAATCGATAAAAGTCGACCCCGATTTAAATGAAAAACTTAATTCCGGAATCATCATCGCACGCCCGGTGATTCAGATACCTGTTGCAGTGTATGAAAGTTCCGGTATTGCTGTTGCCGGTCCCAATCGCATCTGGTCACACAATGATGCCGGAAATACCAATGAACTGTTTTGTTTTGATACTACCGGGAACCTGGTACGTGCACTGCTGATCCTGAATGCCACAAACATTGATTGGGAAGATCTGGCAAGGGACGACCAGGGGCGGATTTATATCAACGATGCAGGAAATAATGAAAACAACCGGACAGACCTGAAAATTCACAGAATTCCTGACCCTGCAACCATTGTCGGAAGCGTGGTGGAAGCAGAAACAATCAATTTTATTTTTGAGGACCAGTATAATTTTCCACCCCCCGAACCCAACCGCAATTTCGACATCGAGGCGATGCTTTGGAAAAGTGATTCGCTTTATTTATTTACTAAAAACCGCAGCATCCCGCAGAACGGAATGTGCAAAATGTACCGCTTACCGGCAAATCCGGGGAATTATACTGCCATGCTGATGGGTTCGGTTTTTCTGGGATTTACCGATAGTGAAGCGAGGGTAACATCAGCCGACCTCAACCTCGAAACAGGAGAGGTTATTTTGCTTACGAGTACCAAAATCGTATCATTTGTCAATTACCCGTATAATCATTTTTTCGAAGGCGATAAAACCGAACATTTTTTTTCTGAACCCATTGTTCAGATTGAAGGGGTAGATTTTGTTGACAATGAAAGACTTTTTCTGATCGAAGAAGGGAGTAAGCGTGGTGGCGGCTATTTGTATGAAGTACTTTGGCAACCAGCCAGCAGCGTTACTGAGATTCCGCCTGGAGGAATTCATTTGTTTCCAAATCCGTTCACCAACAATTTGAACATTGCAAAAACCTTTGATGGAGAAATTCGATTTGATCTTTGGGATGTGAGCGGAAACATAATTATGCAAAACATTCCGGCTGAGCGTGAACTTACTTTACACCAACTCAGCCCCGGAATCTACTTTGTCAGGCTGATATTCAACAACGAGAGCCAGATGAGGAGAATCGTGAAACTGTAAAATTCCCGGGGTTAAGGTTATAATTTCACCATTCGTGTATTGATCACTTCACCGTTCACATTCACCTGCAACAGATAAACACCCGCCTTCAGTTTACTGACGTCAATTGTTGAAGGATTGTGATGAAGTTGGATTTCAGCCCTATAATTTCCGTCAATTCCTCTGATTACGAGATGTCCCGATTCAAAAATTATCTCCTCAACAGACAAAACAATTTCGTTTCCCGCAGGATTTGGGACGATGTGAACCTGCCTGCCAGTGAGAGGTTGAATGGGTGCAACATTCGAAGCCTCCATACTTGCAATTGCGGATAAACCGTTGGTTACAAAAAATCCGCTATTTTGAGGTAAATCAGGATGGTAGGTCACGTTGAGATGCAATATCTTGTCTGTACTTTCCCTTTTCAATCGAAGATTAAACTCTTCAAATTCAATCAGCCCGTCTTTTTCGGTGGTTGTCGGATCGTCGCCGAACAAAGTAATTGCAGTGCTTTCGTGTTGCCAGGTTACAGCACCATAGTATTTACTATCGGCTCCTGTTGCAATGATCGCATCGCCTGGTTGTAAATGAATTGCCGATGTGGTAGGGATAGCAATTGTATGCATGATAGGGGTGGGATGGATCTGAAATGTCTGGAGTACATCTGCCGTTTCAGGGCTGAATTTTTCTGTAAATGCTATTCCATCAGATTGGCCATCACATTCCGGAAATTCAATCGTTGCCTGGTTTTGCAAAAGTGTCAAATAAGCATTGCCAGGCGCAATTACCTGCAGAGTGTTAATTCCCATCGAAGGCCAGTAAACCTGGTTTCCTGCTATTTCTTTGACAACGATCAAATTATTGGACACCTCAGCAAAAAGTTCAGCAACGGGCTGAGGGCATTCAGTCATTACGGGCAGGTAATTCCAACCTGCATTTAGTGTTAAAGTAAGAGTTTCCTGCATTTCGCCTCCAATAACTATTTGTGATGGATTTTCAACTTTTACCGAATAACCCGTCTGATAATTCCATTGATTCAAGGTATTGACTCCGGTTGAAGGCCAGTAAAATCCACTGAAATTCTGTAGAATGACCAATTGGTTTCTGGCGGGGTAGAAAATCCGGTCCAACTCCGGGTTGGTGGGGATGATATAAGATGAGATTCCACTCCAGCCTTCTGTCAGATTGATGACATGGTAAGCATTTGCTGCTACCTTGCCTTCGAGACTGAAGTTATTGAAAACGACATTTTTATTCTCATCTGCCATCATGTTGCTGCCGAGAAACCGGATTCGGATACTGAAGTCCGGGTTGTTGTTGACCAGCATAAACGTTCCCATCGAAATCTGGTCATCGCCCAGGCCATGACCCGGTGGAGGAGGTGGCGACTGGGTGGCGCTGTCGGTAAAACTGATTTCATAAAGCAGATATTCGCTGTCAAGCGGAAAAACGGTAGTTATCAGTCCGGTGGAGATCCAAACAGGGTTACCGGCGGCGACGGAATAATCAATTTTTAATGCATCCGCAGCGCCTTCGTCTTTAGCGGCAAACCGGAAAACCAACTCACGGAATCCTGTGGAGGGGAGATGAAAAACGAGTGTATTTTCTCCCCCATTTCCCGCAAATGGCTGCTTAACCAGTATGCCGGTCATCCCGGAAGCTTCATAGGTGATGTGATTATTGGCCGATGGTTGATAATTAATTGGAGTAGGGGAGTCCTTACGTTCCAGGGATGCTTTTCTCCAATTTGGGCTGAAGGGGTTAAACGGATAACCTGTAAGCGCTGAATGGTATTGGAGCATCCCCCCGCTGAGTTGCCCATATGTCGCATCAATGGTTTGTAAAGGCGTGGCTGCCGGGATCGAATTTCCGAAAAACCAGGAATGAATGATGAAGATGTCTTCATTTTTCTTCTCCGGAGGATTGGAGGCCGGAAGTGAAAATGCAGATGCCTGGAATAAAAACAGCATGAGAAACCAGGATAATATTGTTTTCATCGTTGGGAGTTTTAGGAATTGACAGACTAATTTGCAAAAATAGAATTTTAGCAAAAACACCATCGATCAATTTGTTGTGGAATGGGGCAGGTAGGCCACCTGGATGGTACGCCGGCTGCGCTGCTCAAGCAATATAGATTTCCCTTTGAAGTATACATCAAGTATCAGGTCATTGAAATTTCTTATGGTAAGTAACTCAAGCCCCCTGTTATAGCGGATGTCGAATTCATTTTTCAACTCGTCTAGCATTGCGTTCATTTTATCAGCCGGATCATTGGTGATGATCGTAAAGCTGATGGCCGCGTTTTGCATCAGGTTGATTTTTAAATTCAGTTGATCGAATACACCGAAAAGCTTGTATAATTTGTCTTCGGCAATAAAGGAAAAATCTTTCGAGACAAATGAGACCAGTGCCTGATCCTGTTTTTTGATGAAAAACGGAACGTTGGTATCTCCTGAACTATGGTTGTCGATGAGCGTTCCGGAGGCCAATGGATGGAAAAAAGATTTGATTCTGAGTGGGATTGATTTGTTTTGAAGGGGTTTAATGGTTTTTGGATGAAGGATCTTTGCCCCGTAAAATGCCAGTTCGATCACATCATAATAGGAAATATGGTCAATCTTCACGGTTTCGCTGAAGCAAGCCGGGTCAGCATTCAACAGGCCATCCACATCTTTCCAAACGATCACCTCTTCTGCGTTGAGGCAGTAGGCAAGAATGGAGGCGGTGAAGTCAGAACCTTCTCTGCCTAAAGTGGTGGTTTTCCCATCAGTCGAAAAGCCGATGAATCCCTGTGTAATCATCATTTGCCCATCCTGGTTAAGTTTTGTTGCGTTTATTTGCCGGGTGATCAACTCTTCCGTTCTGATCCAATCCACCGCAGCATCTCTGAACCGGTTGTTGGTCGCAATCATCTCAGTGGCTTGAATTACGCTGTTTTTCAATCCACATTCCGTCAGATAATTGCTGATAATCGTTGTCGTCAGGATTTCACCTAAAGGAACAATACGGTCATAAAATTCGTCATACGAACAATCCGGCTGGTCTGTCAATGCTTCCAATTTCTTAAAAACCCGGCTCACCTGCTCATAACAAGAATGTGAAGATTGATCAAACAGGCTTTTTACAATCTCAACATGAAAATCTTTTACCAGCGATATTTTGCTTTTTAAATCCGGAGTTTTGTAAAAAGCCGCATTGACGACTTTTTCCAGGGCGTTGGTTGTTTTACCCATGGCCGAAAAAACCAGGATTAACTGCTCTTCGGCAAAGTGTGACAGAATGCCTGCAACGTTTTTAACCGCTGCAGCGCTGGTTACAGATGCTCCTCCAAATTTAAATATTTTCATTTGTTCGAATTAGCGTCAGCAAGAAAACTCCATTTGTTGAAAATCATTGTTTGCCCCAACCCTCCCGACTTTGTCGGGATAAATTCCGGTAGCAATGATTTTCAACGATTTACTCCCTTTACGGTGGGGTAATTAAATCGTTGAAAATCAAATACAGGGTGTTTTCTTGCTGACACGAATTAGGCCGGCAAAATTAACAGATTACTCCACAACCTTATGGATCACAATTCCATGTTTCTGAATGCGATGTTTCAGGGCGTCGCGCGAAATGCCAAGCAGTTCGGCAGCTTTGATCTGGTTGCCGTCAGTCTTTTTCAGTGCAGCTTCGATGATTGATTTTTCGTGGTCGTCAAGATTGAAGGTAGCTATTTCACTCTTTGTGCTCTTCTCGTTTTTAATCATAAAATCATCCACGGTAAGTTGCTTTCCGTCCGACAGGATCAGGGCGCGTTCGACAAGGTTGCGCAGTTCACGAACATTTCCGGGGAAATGATAAGGCTTAAGGTGGCTAAATACGTTTTTTTCAATTTCGGGGATGCTTCTTTTCTTTTTACTGCAAAGCATGGTTACAAAATGCCTGAGCAATGGCTCCACATCGCCCGGCCTCTCGCGCAGAGGAGGAATATGAAGGGTAAAGGTGTTGATCCTGTGATAAAGATCAAGCCGGAATTTCTGATCATCAATCAATTGCTCGATGTCTTTGTTTGTCGCGGAGATGATTCGTAAATCCACCTCAATTTCTTTTGAGCCGCCTACCGGGGTGATTTTTCGCTCTTCCATGGCCCGGAGCAGTTTGGCCTGCAACGAGTAAGGCATATCAGCAATCTCATCAAGAAAAAGGGTTCCTCCGTTGGCCAGTTCAAAAAATCCTTTTTTGTCCTCTTTGGCATCGGTGAATGCTCCCTTTTTATGACCAAAAAACTCGCTTTCGATCAGCGTATCGGGAATGGCAGTGCTGTTGACAGGGACGAATGGTTTTTTACTTCTGTCGCTCGCATAATGGATGATTCGTGCCAGGACTTCTTTGCCGGTGCCATTCTCACCCGTAATCAGAACGCTGGCATCCCGGTCTTTGGCAACACGAATTGCCATTTCGGTTACTTTGCGGATACTCTCGCTAACTCCTATGAAATCGCGCTCAATAACCGACTCCAGTTCACGGGAAATCAGTGAGCGCTGATTTTCTACTGTTTTTAACTTTTGGGCCAATTGAACATATTTACCGGTGCGCTCGATGGCAAATATTATTTCGGAAATATTAAAAGGCTTTCGCACAAAATCAATTGCTCCCTGCCGCTGTGACTCAATCACTACATCAATGTCTTCCTGGCCACTCACCATGATTACTTCGGTGGCAGGATTGTCCTGCCGGATCTTTTTTAAAATCTGTATACCGTTCAGGTCGCCGGGGATCATAAAATCGAGCAATACGATATCTATGTTTTGTTTTTCAAGGGTTGCAAAAGCAGTAGCTGAGTCGTTCGCCTCATACACATTGAAACCTCTTCGTGAAAGGTGATGTACAAGCTGCGAGGTGATCCGTTTTTCGTCATCTACAGCAAGAATGGTTAATGGCTGGTTCATAAAAAATGATTTTAACGCAAAAGTAAACTATTGAATTGAAATTATATATGCACACATTTGAAATCCTTTATCTTTGTTCTACATATTAACATCCTTACCATGAAATTGCCCAAGCTGATTCGTGTTTCCGGGATTGCTGTGTTGATCCTGGTTTTTATTATTGTCGGCGCTGTTATCCTGTTTGACCGGTATGCTGAAAAGATTGTTGAGACTTACCTGCAAAAGTACTATACAGGATCTGAACTTAGCCAGGTTTATGACATCAAATATGATGGAATTGGAATTGGATTGATTTCCGGAAAAGTTCACCTGAAGGGGGTTAAAATCAGCCCGAAAAGTACTTTTTTCGATACACCGGACAGCCTGCGCTTTAAGTACCCGCTATTACTGGAATTGAACCTGCAAAAACTTTCAATATCCGGCCTGACAAGAAACCTGTCCGGAGATCTTGGACGCATCTCCCTGCAGTCTGTTGGGATTGATGAACCATCCATCAAATTGATTGACCACCTGACTGCAAAGGAAAAGAAAATGATCCTTGAACTCAAAAAGCAAGGACTGCCGGATACACTGACAAAAAAGACTGCTCTGCCACACATCATCGTTGACGAACTGCTGGTAAGCGAAGGTCAGTTTGAGTTTTATGACCGAAACCACAAAAAAAGTGTTTTCAGTGTCGGTAATGTGACAAT
The DNA here is from genome assembly GCA_014860585.1 of Bacteroidales bacterium. Lineage (NCBI taxonomy): Bacteria > Pseudomonadati > Bacteroidota > Bacteroidia > Bacteroidales > Bacteroidales bacterium. The sequence continues at coordinate 17,357 of JACZJL010000100.1, forward strand.
TGCCGGGGATGCCATCGATTTTAAGCCAAATGAAAAAGGTAAAATTGTCTTTTCTGAAAAATCGGGCACACTCACCCTAGGTTTTAAGAACATCAATTACCTCACAAATGATGGATTCTACAAGATCAATTTGGGCAACCTTGAAATTAACCTGCCGGAATTCGTCATAATAGCTGAAAATTTTAAACTTATCCCACAGTACGATAAACAGTCTTTTGGCAGGAAATTCAGGCGGCAGACTGACCGGATGGACGTAGCAGCAAAAAAAATAACAATTGGAAAATGGGATATTGAGAAATGGCAGAATGAAGGGCAGATTTGGATTGATGAAATTGTTGTTGATGGGGTGATGCTCGATATTTACAGGGATAAAAGTGTTGAACCCGATCTCACTATTTTCCCGAAACTTCCGCAGGAAGCGCTGGCATCAATGGATGTTGGACTGAATATCGGAGCAGTAAGAGTGACCAATGCCGAAATATTTTACCAGGAACAGATAGCTGGTGCAAGTGAGGCCGGGAAGGTACCGATCGTAAACATGCAAGCAACAATGAACAATGTTACAAATATTGAAACCGTGAAAAATACCTCAGGTCACATGAAATGGGAGTTGACAGGTAAAGTATTCGGGCATGGCAGCTACGAAGTCCTGATAGATTTTCATGGCTCTTCCCATCCGGCTGATTTCAGCTTTTCCGGCAGTATTGGAGGGATGGATATGACTTTATTAAACCAGATGATTGTCCCTAATGAGCACATACGTATTGATTCTGGGTACATGGTTTCAACAACCTTTAACGTGAACGCCAGCCGAACAAATGCCACCGGTGAAATGCACCTGCAATACAAAGACCTAAAAATTACCTTGTTAAAAGATAAAGATGAGGAGGGGCTGAAAGACCGGGGACTATTCAGTTCGCTGGCCAATGCTACCATTCGCATTTTTAAACTTGACAAGAAAACCGGGGATGTTGAAACTGCATATATTCACTACGATCGCGACCTGAATAAAGGTGTTTTCAACTATATCATCAAGTCCCTGTTGAATGGTGTAATGGCTTCAGTGCTGCCAAGCAAGAACATTACACCCGAAGAGCAAAAAAAGAAACAGGAAAAAGAAAACCGGAAAAAGGCACGTCAGGAGCGAAAGAAAAAGTAAAAGTGTTTTTTCTGTTTTACAAAATCAGGGTAAAAGTGTTTTATTCATTTTACAGAAATTGGCATAAAGTGTATTTTTGATTTTACACTTTGGTCATAGAAACCTGTCTTTAACCCAACTTAAACCTCAGATATTTGATCTTTTCCCCCTTTTCTCTGAACATCTCTTCATAAAATGTGCGTATGGAAACCACATCGTCGTTTCCGGGATGAGTGTCCACATCATAAGTGTGAAACAGGAGGTTAAGATTCTGTTCAGCGATTACTTCGAGGGTGTAATCGAAAATGGCAGTGCTGTCGGTTTTAAGGTGAACGGAGGCTACACCGCCGTTTTTAAGTGAAAGTATTGTATACCGGACTTAGGATTCAAGCATTAAGATGACCATTAATTTGAGATTTCTCTTAAATTGTCCAATTTTGACATTGTTGTTTCAAATTAACAAATATTTATCAATCAAATATTTATTAAAAGATGTCTCTCTTTTTGTGACTTTTTAAGAATTAATAAATTGGTAAAACAGTACTCATGTATTATTTTTGCCACGATAAGTTCAAATTCATTAATTACTAATTTTTACAATTATGTTAAAACAAAAATTTACCCGAGGATTGATTTTGCTGATGCTATTTTTAAGCATGAGTGCCTTTTTGCCTGTAATGGCGCAAAACCTAATTGCTGATCCCGGATTTGAAGCGGGAACACCCAACCCTTCATGGGTTGAGTCATCAACAAATTTTGGAACACCGTTATGTACAATTGGTTCGTGTGGGACAGGTTTAGGTACCGGCCCACACACTGGAAGCTGGTGGGCGTGGTTTGGTGGTATTTCTGCTTATGAGGCCGGAGAAATGAGTCAGTCATTGGTTATTCCCAATGGAACGGCAAATTTGAGCTTCTGGCTTGAAATTCCTGTATCAAGCGGCAATGGCTCGGATTATCTCACAGTAGAAATTGACGGTAACACCATTGCTACTTTTTTGGAAAGTACCCCTGGTTATTTAACTTACACCCAGGTAACGCTTGATGTAAGTGCTTATGCAGATGGCAATTCACACAATGTAAAGTTTTACAGTGAGATTTTCGGACCAACTACCACCAATTTTTTTGTTGATGATGTTGAGTTGATTGCAACCCAGGCGCCACCTGCTGTTCCAATACAACCCTGGAGTATTTTGCTTGCGGTAGGTTTAATTGCAGGTGTGGTTTTCTTTAGGTTTTTCAATATCCGGTAATTAATAATTGAATTAAAACATTTAAAGCATAAAGACATGAAAAAAATAGTATCATACGTATTAGTTACAGCATTCACATTTATGACTTTCATTTTAACTGCCAGTGAACCTGCTGATCAGAAAGCGTTGGCATCCACACAGAAAAAATTGGTGGAAATGAAAACGCAGTTGAATTTGAGTTCCGACCAGGAAACTAAAGTACAAGCGGTTTTGTACGATGCTTTCAGCAATGTAAATTCAATCCAAAAACAGGAAGGGCTTACAAAGGAGGAGAAAATTGTGAGATACAATAAGAATAGCGAGAACTTTCAAGGCGAGCTAAAGAAAATCCTGACCAAAGAGCAATACGATCAGTACCTCAGTTCAGGGAGAGGACAATAAATTTGGCTCTTACATAGATCACAATTATCTGATTGTTTCAGATGAAAAGATGCCCGCGAGTTCAAAAGCGGGCATCTCTTTTTTGCTGTGTGTCAGTAAAATAATTTTGTGCTACAAACAATTAGCTGGTTTTAGCATATTCAACTCATGAAGGAAAAGGCTTCTATGATTTAAAAAAGTTTGAACCTCAGATACTTGACCTTTTCTCCTTTCTCCCTGAACATTTCTTCGTAAAAAGTTCGGATAGAAACCACATCGTCGTTTCCGGGGTTAGTGTCCACATCATAAGTGTGAAACAGGAGGTTAAGATTCTGTTCGGCGATCACTTCGAGGGTGTAATCGAAAAAGGCGGTGCTATCGGTTTTCAGGTGAACGATAGCGTTACTGCCGGCAACATGGCGGTAACGGGTTAAAAACTGTGGTGAAGAAAGTCGTTTTTTAGCTCTTGGTTTTTGCGGGAGAGGGTCAGGAAAGGTGATCCACAACTCATCCACTTCTCCGGGAGCGAAAATATCGCTGATGAGCTGAACATGCGTGCGAACAAAAGCAACATTGGTCATGGCTTCATCAAATGAAGTTCTGGCACCGCGCCACATTCGTGCCCCTTTCACATCAATTCCGATGAAATTTTTGTCAGGATAACGTGCTGCCAGACCCGTTGTAAATTCTCCTTTACCACAACCCAGCTCAACTACAAGGGGATTTTGGTTGTGGAAAAAATCAGTTCTCCATTTCCCTTTGAGGGGGAAACCCTCTTTGAGTAAATCGAAGTTTGGCTGAAAAAAATGCGGAAAAGTTGCGTTTTCAGCAAAATGTTGATGTTTCCTTTTGGTCACTGGCGCAGGTTTCTTTTGATTACCAGGAAAATTGATTATAGCCTGAGCAGCCAGATGTTGGGATTGTATTTTACCCGGACTTTTTCAAGTTCAGTCAGTGCTTCTTCTTTTCTGATAAAAGCGGCAATGCTAACACGGTAGTAACCATTATCAGCCTGACCGATGATTTTCGGGTCGTAACCGTCGTTGGCATATTCAGCGATGAGGATATTGGCATTCTCAGTTTTTTCGAATGAACCGGCAATCAGGTGGTACATCCTGGTATTAAGTTTCTCTGTCGGAGCAACGGGTTTGATTTCTTCTTCAACCGGGGTTGCGCTTGCCACCGGTTCAGTTTTTGGCTCAATGTTTTCATCGGCTCCGGTATTCATCTGGTAAATATTTTTTGAGACCAAATCATCTTCCTGATTTGGCTGAGGATTTGGCTGTGCTTCAGGGATGATCTTTGTTTGTACCGGTAACCAGACAGGGTCGGTATTTTCGGCAATATGCAGGTGAGTTTCAGTTTTTGATGAAAAAGTAGGGAGAAATCCGGTTTCATTTTTTACAAAATTATTGAGGCTGTCGAAATTTATCATTACCAGTGTAATGAGCAGAAAAGTGGCAGCAACGCCGGATGTCCAGTAAGTGGCAGTCCTGAGGTTTTTTTTATTTTTTGGTTGCTGCCTGCGATCGGTATAAACAGGTTCGGTTTTCCTGACCTGGCGATGAATGTTACGCTGGATTGGGGGTGAAACGAATGACGAAAGACCAAAGGCATCTTTCAGGTAGTTGACCGTATTGTCCTGTTCGAACTGGATATTGGCGTCGGTATCGAGATAAAGTATTCCAATATTTACCAAATTGACGCGCTCTCCTGATTCAATGCGCAACAACAGTTCGCCGGCAGCATCTTCAATCTGTTGCAAAGCACTTTCAAATGAAATGCCGTTTTGTATGGCAATATAGCTGGCCAGCAGGCCGTCGTTGGATTTCAGCTCCTTGTTGAATAAAATCTTTTTGGAGGGAGGATGAAATGAATGTTGACCCGGGTGGATCTGTGCGGGTTGATAATTGCACACAAACCCTCCAAAACCTGGCATTATTACGCAGTCGTGCTCATGCAATAATTCTCCAATATAATTGCTGATTTCCATGATTCGATGGTTAAATTTTCGACCTGCTAAGGTACATCAAAGTAGTTTTACGAAGATTAAATGTTGATAATTTTTGCAAGATCTTCCGGAGTGTCCACTGCAAAGCCTTCAAGATCAGTTTCGGTGGTGTGGATAACTAAACCGTTTTCGATCCATCGCAGTTGTTCGAGCGACTCGGCCAACTCCAGTTTTGATGGTGGAAGGCTTACAATTTCGGCCAATACATTGATTCGATAACCATAAATACCGATGTGTTTAAAAAAATCAGTTGTATCATGCCAGTTCTTCTGATCAACCCCGCGAAGATAAGGTATTGGTGATCGGCTGAAATAAATGGCTTTGCCATCTGTGCCGGTCACAACTTTCACAACATTTGGATTGAAAAGCTCTTCGGGTGAGCTGATCTTTTTGATCAGCGTAGCAATCTGAACGGAAGGATCTGTGAATAATCGGGCCATGTTATCAATTTGCTGTGGGTCGATAAAGGGCTCATCTCCCTGGATGTTGATCACAACATCAGGAAGATTTCCGTTGATTTTTTCAACAACCTCAAAGCAGCGCGAGGTTCCGCTTTGATGATCGGATGAGGTCATGGTTACCTCGCCGCCAAAAGCCGCTACATGATCAAAAATAGGTTGGTCATCAGTCGCAACGATCACCTTATTCAACAAAACTGATTTGGAAGCTTGTTCATATACGCGCCGGATCATTGACTTTCCTTTGATATCGGCCAGTGGTTTGCCCGGAAATCTTGTGGAGGCAAACCTTGCGGGAATGATGCCGTAAATTTTCATTTTACCGGTTTTTTTTGTCCGTACTCCATCAGGTAGGCCTTGATAAAGCCATCAATTTCGCCATCCATCACAGCCTGCACATTGCCGGTTTCATAGCCGGTTCTGACATCTTTTACAAGTTTGTAGGGGTGCATCACGTAAGACCGGATCTGTGATCCAAAATCAATCCGGCGCTTTGTCCCTTCAATTTCGTTTTGTGTTTCCTGCCGCTTGCGCAATTCGATTTCGTACAACTGCGACTTTAGCATTCGTAAGGCTTTTTCTCGGTTTTGCGCCTGTGAACGGGTTTCCTGGCATTCGACAATAATTCCTGAGGGGGCATGTTTTAACCTTACAGCCGTTTCGAGCTTGTTCACATTCTGCCCGCCCGGCCCGCTCGAACGGAAAGTGTCCCATGAAATATCCGCAGGATTGATCACAATTTCGATGGTTTCGTCAATCAGCGGGTAGGCATACACTGAAGCAAAAGAAGTGTGGCGTTTGTTAGCTGCATCATATGGTGAAAGGCGCACCAGCCGGTGAACACCATTTTCGCACTTCAGGTAACCGTAAGCGTATTCACCCTCAAATTCAAGCGACACCGATTTAATCCCGGCCATCTCGCCTTCCTGAAAATCAAGTTCGGTTACTTTATAGCCGTTGAGTTCACCCCATCGGATGTACATCCGCATCAGCATTTCGGCCCAGTCCTGACTCTCAGTACCACCAGCACCCGGATTGATATGCACTACTGCACTCAGTTTGTCCTCTTCATCGCTCAGCATGTTTCGGAATTCCAGGTCATCGAGCAGCCTGGCAGCCACCTGGTAAGCCTTGTCCAACTCAGGCTCACCGGCTTCTCCCTGGTTATAAAAATCGAAAATAACTATCAGGTCTTCATAGGCCGTCATCAAATTCTCATAGGCCGAGGTCCAGGATTTGATACTCTGGATCTCTTTCATGATTAGTTCGGCTTTTTTTGGGTCGTTCCAGAAACCCTCCTGGTGTGAGATTTTCTCTTTTTCCTTTATCAGTTCAAGTTTGGCGTCAATGTCAAAGGTACCTCCTAAGAGCGCCTACTCGTTTTCCAAGCTCTTTGATGTTTTCGGGTAAAGTCATGTGATATTTAATTGTAATGTTCTATTCAAAATGGTGTTCCAATAGTTCAGGTTCGTAACCTTTGGAGCTTAAGAACGCCATTAGTTTTTGTTTTCTTATGAATGGATCGTTTTCCTTTAATTCCTTTGATTTTATTCTGACCAAATGCTCCAGGTTTTTCAGGTACTGAAACTGGTCAATTTCACTCAGGGCTTTTCTAATGATTTGCACCGGAATATTTCGTCTCTCAAGTTCCAGTTCAATTTTCACCACCCCCCATTTATTCTGGTTAATTTTGCTTCTTGTGAACAATTCGGCGAATCGCTGTTCTGCGATGAAATTTTCATCCTCCAACCGACTGATAATATCATCGGTCATCTCTTGTGTAGCTCCCCAGGCTGTTAGCTTTTGTGCAACTTCTGATTTGCAGTGCTCATTTGCTGCGCAATATTTCCTGGCTTTATTTAGCAGATAATCATCCATAAGCAATTCAAAATCCATTGGTTAAAAGTTGTTTTACCAATTCCGGAACCGCCTTTGAAGCCTTTTCATTGATAAATGTAAGGTTCTTTTCAGGGGAATATCTTGGTGCACCAGGATCAATAATATATTTCGGAATGCTCTGTCGTGTATAGCGGATCAGGCCGGCGGCAGGATAAACGACCAGCGAGGTGCCGATAATCATCATCAGGTCGGCAGTTTTTACCATCTCAATTGCATGGTTAAGTTCATCAACGGGTTCACCAAACCAAACAATATGAGGCCTGAGTTGACTTCCCTTTTCGCATTTGTCGCCAATTTTCAGCTCCCAGCCGTCGATTTCATATACCAATCCCGGATCAACCGTGCTTCTGGCTTTCCTTAGTTCGCCATGAAGATGGAGAATTTTACCGGAGCCCGCTCTTTCGTGCAGATCGTCCACATTCTGGGTGACGATTTCCACATTGAACTTCTCTGCGAGCATTGCCAAAGCAAAGTGCGCTTCATTTGGCCTTACTTCAAGCATTTGCCTGCGCCTTGCATTATAAAACTCAAGCACAAGCGCCGGGTCTTTCTCCCATGCTCCCGGTGTGGCTAAATCTTCAAAACGGTGGGTTTTCCAAAGGCCGTCGCCATCCCTGAAAGTCTTTATTCCGCTTTCGGCGCTAATGCCTGCTCCGGTGAGAATGACTATTTTTTTCATTTTGCTGACATGTCTGGTATTCAGGTTTAAATTTTATTCAACGATGACATGAGAGAACCAATAGTTACCGTGGTTAAAAGATTCTTATTCACAATTATCAAACGTTCCGGTTTATTTGCGCAATGACTGCCTAGGAACTATTGAATCCCAATTTTGATTTTCTTTATTGCTGCAGACATTTTCCTTCGGAGTAATTTTTGATTTTTACAATTTAGTGTAATCTCAAATCATCAGGCCAACCCGTTGTTTCTTTGCTCAACCTGCCTTAGTTATCAGACCTCTAATAGTAAAAATGATCTTTTGCCATCCGGTTCCTGAACGGAATGATCCATCCTGCTTTTATTCCGTAAAGCATATCGAGACGTTTGGCATCATCGCGCTGCATGGTGTCGAAATTCATCGAGCGCCGGCTTTGGGTAAAGGCCTGCACGAACTCAAATCCAATAAAAAAGTTGGCAAGTTTAGACTCGCCAAGATGCAAATAGCCGATGAACTGACTTGTACTAAATCCGTTGGTGAGCCGGTCATACCCTTTTTTGTAATCATCCCTCAGTGCTGCAACCATGTTTTCCTCGACAGCGATATGAATCCTGTGCTGGAGAAATCCTGCGCCTGCTGTCAGCATGAGGCCGGAGTTGGGATTCGAACCAAAAACAGGGATTATTTTTCCGACGCGGGCCATGGCATAAAATCCCCGCTCGAAAAAACTTACATTGGCTACCTGTCCCTGGTCGCTGATCACAAAACCATCAACGGTGAGCAGGTTTTGTATCAGGCTGTCTTCGTTTATTTTGTTGCCGAAAACGAAATTCAGATCAGCACCAATTAACCAGTTGCTTTTTGTTTTGTGCTGAAAGCCCGGACCTACAGTCGAACTCAGTCCAAACCTGTCAGCCATATCTCCGCCGGGAATCTGGAACCCAATTGACGGATAGACCATGAATATGCTTTCAGCCTCAGACGTTTTTTTCTTTTGCTGGTCCTGCCCGGCAGCAAAAAAAACGAGATACAGGGAGAATATGAACGAAAGGAGAAATCTCATTTTCATCAAAATTGAACGCAAAGATAGGGATTTGGCAGCAGCCGGCAGAAATTTGTTTGACTTCATCAGCTATTCCGGTTTTGGGTTTATAAGGTGTACCCCTGTGGCGTATTGACCTGACAATACATTGATCATCAACTTATAGTCTTCCTCTTTGTGTACAAAGTCCAGTTGGTTGGTGTCGATGATCAAAATACGCATGTTCGACTGTTTTTTGATAAAATCGAGATAACTGTCCTGGATTTTTTCCAGGTAATCGGCTTTGATATCAAGTTCATAGTTGCGGCCACGACGCCTGATGTTGGCTAAAAGGTGTTCGATGTCAAGGTACAGGTAAACCAGCAAATCGGGCTTGGGCAGGGTTTCGCTAATGATTTCAAACAATTTCTTGTACAGCGAAAAGGTATCGTCGGGCAGGTTTTTACGGGCAAAGATGAACGACTTATGGATGAAATAGTCAGAGATGGTGAAGTTGGTGAAAAGGTCGCGGTGGGTGAGTTCCTTTTTAAGCTGTTCAAAGCGTTCGGCCAGAAACGAAAGTTCAAGCGGGAAGGCATATTTATCCGGCTCTTTGTAAAATTTCGGCAGGAAGGAGTTATCCTCAAATTGCTCCAGAATCAGCTTTGCGTTGCACTCGGCAGCAATACGGGTGGCAAGGGAGGTCTTGCCGGCGCCGATGTTACCCTCGATGGAGATGAAGTTGTAATCAGAGAATTTCATAAGGTTCTTGTGTCATATTTTTTTAAATTGCTGCTTTTTTTGGCACAAATTCCAAAAAAGCAAAAAGCAAATACCAAATAAATCACAAGTACAAATATCTAAATTTCAAACAGCCTGCCTGCGTGCCTCTGGTAGACAGGTAAGGATGGAAGTTGAAGGTTTTGTTTTGAATTTTTAAAATTCAAAATTTTGAATTTATTTGTCATTTGTTTCTTGTCATTTGTTATTTCAGGCTTGCCCAGGTTAGGGAGTTAGGCTGTTTTGGTTTGTAAAGCTTTACTTTAAGCCGGTCGTCGCAATTCAGCAGCAGTTCACTGATGGTTTTATGAAAAACCGGATGTACCAGATCAGGAGCTATCTCATTTATCGGGGTCAATACAAACCTGCGCTTGTGCAGTAAAGGATGCGGCACTACAAGTCCATTTTCGCTAATCACCCTATCCGCATAAAACAACATATCGAGGTCAATCAGCCTTGAAGCATACCCGCCATTTCCGTTGCGCTTTCGTCCAATCACTGTTTCGAGTTCCAATAGTTTAGTGAGCACGTTTTCAGGACTTTCGAATGTATTTACTTTGATCACCTGATTTAGAAAAATATCAGCCGTCTCAAATCCCCAGGATTCCGATAAATAAAGCGATGATCGCATAGTGATTGTTCCAATGGTTGAAATGATCAGATCGCGGGCATTTTGTAAGTTCCTCTCCTTGTTTCCGAGGTTACTCCCGAGTTGTATAAAGCATGTTTGCATTTGTAAGGTAAAAATCGTTGAAATCGGGCCAAAATTACGACAACTTTTCAGAAATAAATTCCACCTTTGCAATTCAATTATTATTCATCTAATACAATGTAAGTTATGAAACAGTTTTTTAAGTTCATGTTCGCCTCTATGCTAGGCTTTTTAATCATGTCGGTCATCCTTTTCTTATTTTTTATAGGGATGATTGCCTCCCTTGCAACAATCATGGATAAAGAAGCCGTAAAAGTGGCTGAAAACACCGTGCTTCATATCAAGTTTGACACAGAGATTCGTGACCGGTCGTCGAAAGACCCCTTCTCAAGTATTGATTTTGCATCCATGCAGCCCATATCATCACTTGGGTTGAACGACATTCTGAAAAATCTGGAGAAAGCGTCCAAAGACCCCAACATCAAAGGCATTTACCTCGATTTAACTTCTGTTCAGACAGGTTTTGCCAATGTACAGGAGATTCGTAGAGCGCTGCTGAAATTCAAGGAGTCTGAAAAATTCATTATCGCCTACAGTGAGACTTTTTCCCAGGGAGCTTATTACCTGGCCTCTGTTGCCGATAAAATTTATCTCAACCCTGAAGGGATGCTCGATTTCAATGGCATCTCCGCGGAGTTGATGTTTTTCAAAGGAACATTGGAAAAGCTTGATCTCGACATGCAGATTATCCGTCATGGCAAATACAAAAGCGCCGTAGAGCCGTTTATGCTCGAGAAGATGAGTCCCGAAAACCGGGAGCAGATGATGGCGCTGATCAATGGTGTCTGGAAAGAAGTATTAAATGGTATTTCCCAATCAAGGAATATCAGTAAGGATGAGCTTAACCGCATCGCTGATGAACTGCTGATCCGGAAGCCGGAAGATGCTGTTTCACTTCGTTTTGTTGATGGCCTGAAATATCATGATGAAGTGATCAGCGAATTGAAAAACCTGACCTCAACTGCTGAGGATACTGAACTGGAAACCCTGACACTTGCAAAATACTTTGATGCTCCGGACCCGGTAAAAGAAAAAGTTGATCGTCAAAACAGGGTGGCTGTAGTTTATGCCATTGGCGAGATCATTTCGGGTAAAGGGAGTGACGATGTGATTGGTTCCGACCGCATTGCCGAGGCCATCCGCGATGCGCGCAAGGATGACAAGGTGAAAGCCATTGTCATGCGTGTCAATTCCCCGGGCGGAAGCGCATTGGCATCTGATGTGATTTTGCGCGAAGCCAAACTGGCCGCCGCCGAGAAACCATTTATCGTTTCGATGGGTAATGTGGCTGCTTCAGGTGGTTATTACATTTCAGCCGCTGCTCATACCATCTACGCCGAACCTTCAACCATTACAGGATCCATCGGGGTGCTGGGAATGATCCCCAACATCGAACAGACCATGAAAAACAAGCTGGGGGTCACCTTCGATTATGCCAACTCCAACGCAAATTCTGATTTCATGACTTTGACCAAACCGCTCACACCGATGCAGCGAGATGTGATCCAGGGCTATATCGAGGATGTTTACAAAACCTTCGTAAACCATGTAGTGGAAGGACGTGGAATGACCTTTGAGCAGGTGGATGAAATTGGACAGGGACGTGTGTGGATTGGGAGCGATGCCCTCGAAATCGGGCTGGTGGATGAGCTTGGCGGAATCAACGAAGCCATCGCCGCCGCTGCAGCAAAAGCCGAACTCGATACTTACTCCATTAAAGAATTCCCTGTACAAAAAGACTTCTTCGAACAACTGCTGGAAGAACTTACAGGGGAAAGTTCAATGGAAGCACGTATCCGTGCCGAACTTGGACCGCAGTACAGGCTTTACCAACAGTTGCGCTACTGGCAAAACGCTTCCGGTATTCAGGCCAGGATGCCATTTGATATTTATTTAAACTAATTGAGGTGTCCAATTAAGTAAGTTTTCTCAGAAAATTTTTTGTCCATCTACTTAGCATGCACTAAAGAAGCTACCTGGAAAGCAGGTACATGCTTTATGATTGTGAACCCCAACTTTGTGTCACGTACGTACGGGATTGTGTTTGCTTTGTGAAACTTCCCCGCATGGGACGAGACAGGTTGTGTAACAGCATGTTGAGCTATATCACAAAGTAACACGGACAAGACACAGAGATTCGCAAAGAATGCTTGATCAACTTCAATTATATCAGTGAGTTGGAGTATGTATTATGGTGGACACCATAATACATTTATTACCACAATTCACCTTACCCACAAGTTCTAATATTTGACCTACTTTTGACTGAAAAATCATAGAAATGCGAAAGACAGTCATTTTAATAATTTGGATCGGGTTGATAATTGCCAATGCTGGAAAAGCTCAGCCAAAGCCCAACTATATCACTATTAGTAAGCATGATTCAGCGGATGAGATGATCCGCAAGGCTGCCAACGTGGTCCCGACGGAACGGCAACTCAGGTGGCAGCAACTGGAGCTGACTGCCTTTTTTCATTTCGGGATCAATACCTTTACCGGTAGGGAATGGGGTGACGGCTCGTAAGATCCCAGTCTATTTAATCCGGAAAATCTGGATGCCGGGCAATGGATTAAAACCATCAAAGATGCAGGCTTCAAACAGGTTTTGCTCACGGCTAAGCATCATGATGGCTTTTGCCTGTGGCCAACCAAAACAACAGCACATTCGGTGAAAAGCAGCAATTGGCAGGATGGAAAAGGAGATGTGGTGAAGGCAGTGGCTGAATCTTGTAGCCGGAACAGCATTGGGTTTGGGATTTATCTGTCGCCATGGGACAGAAATGCAAAAAATTATGGCACCGATGCCTACAACGATTTCTTTGTTGATCAGCTTACCGAGTTACTCACGCAATACGGGCAGGTGGATGAAGTTTGGTTTGACGGGGCCTGTGGCGAAGGAGCAAACGGCAGGAAGCAGGAATATGACTTCATGCGATGGTACAAGCTGATCAGGGAGTTGCAACCGCAGGCTGTGATCGCCATCATGGGACCGGACGTACGGTGGGTGGGAACCGAAACCGGTGTTGGAAGATTCACCGAGTGGAGTGTGATACCCACTGACCATCTCGACCTTCAGGAGATTGCCGGACGGTCTCAGAACGACCTCATCTTCAAGCCTCAAAGAGACCTGATGGAAGAGGATTTGGGCAGCAGAGAAAAGGTCTATTCAGCCAAAGGGCTGGTGTGGTATCCTGCCGAGACTGATGTTTCAATCCGCCCAGGTTGGTTTTACCGCGAATCGGAGAACAACCAGGTGAAAACACCTCTGCAGTTGATGGATATCTATTTTACCTCAGTCGGGATGAACAGCGTGTTGTTGCTGAATATTCCACCTGACAAAAATGGATTGATCAGCGAATTTGATGTTATAAGTTTGATGGGATTCAACTCGTTGCTCGACAAGACTTTTACCAAAAACCTGGCTAAAGGCGCCACCATCAGCAGCAACAACGGAATTAACCCGGATCTGATGCTGGATAATAACTTAAAAACTTTTTTCACCACAAAAAGTGAATCAGACACCTCAACAATCATTGACATTCTTCTTCCTGAAATACGGACATTCAATGTATTGAGCCTGCAGGAAAACATTGCCGTTGGTCAGAGGGTGGAGGATTTTTGCCTGGAATACCGCGACAGAAATAACGATTGGATTCAGATCATCACCGGCACAACCATTGGTCACAAACGGTTACTCCGCTTTGACGAAATCACCGCCAGGGAACTTCGCCTGAAAGTTTTAAGCAGCCGGCTCAATCCAACAATTTCGGAGTTTGGGATCTTCTACTATCAACCTGAATAATCGGTTAAAATCCGGATGTTCCACTATTACCTGGTTCAACTTGGCATTTTTTTTTCATCGCATAATGTACAATTGCCAACATTGGTTCTTTCTTCGAATTTGTAATATGTTATGATGTAGTCAATTCCCTGTTTCTATAAAATTGAGTTGATTTCCAAACGCAATTACCCAAAGCCGATCCCTGAAACCATTTCAAAAACCGGAATTTTTTAATTCGTAAAAACCTTTATAGTGCGCATCTCTTCATTTACCAAATTCCGGGAAAGTAATGGTTATGGCAGCCATCAATACGAAACAGGATTTACCGGGATCCAGCGGGTTCAATGTTGATATGATTTCGGTGACTCACGTAAAAGCTAATAAAGACCAATGAATTTGCTGGTGTAGTCAACCATAAATAGCGGCAGGTTAATAAATCCTTCCTCTTTTCTGAGGTTACGCAATGAAAAGCGCAGGCTGAGTTCAGGCGAAAAATTTTGACGATAAGCAATGAGGCTTCTGCTTTTGATGTTTTCGTCCGATTTCACCTCCACCGGGATTATTTTATTCTGATGCTGAATCAGGAAATCAACCTCGGCCAGATTCCCTGAACGCCAATAACGGGGCAAACCTTCGAACTGTCTAAGCAATCCGCTAAGAATAAAGTTTTCGGAAAGCATGCCCTTAAACTCAGTCAAAAGGCGGTTACCTTCGCCATACACCGTCGGATCGAGCTGTGACAGCCTCCTAAGCAAGCCTACATCCTGTAAATAAACTTTGAATGACGATAAATCATCATAAGCCGACAGGGGTAGTGCAGGTTTTGAACTTGCATGAATTTTACATACAAGCCCTGCATTTATAAGCCAGTTGAGCGCATCTTTGTATTCTCTGGCACGGGCGCCGGTTTTTATCGTTTGATAAAGAAACTTTTTATTCTCCCGGGCTAATTGTGATGGGACTGAATCCCAGATATGAAAGATCTTCTGAATGTCTTTGTTTTCGACATGTTTTGAGAAATCCAGACGATAAGCATTCAAAATATTTTGCAATGCCTCCTGGGTAGCGCCTACATCGCGAAGTTCCAGCAAAGCTATCACCGCTTCGGGCATTCCTCCTGAGATGAAATACATCTTTAGTTTTTCCTTTAAAGGATTGAAAAAAATATCAGGAATGGCTTCAATTTTTTCGAGCGAGTCGAGATAAGCAAACAAGGGAGAGTCGGCAGCGGCTAAAAATTCTGCAAAACTGAGCGGATGCAGGTTCATAAAATCAACCTTGCCCACCGGAAACGAAGCTCCTCGCGCCATAGCCACGCCAAGTAAAGAACCTGCGCAAGCAACTTTGTATTCGGGCGCTTCTTCATTAAAATACTTGAGGGCATTGAGGGCATCGTTGCACTCCTGTATTTCGTCGAAGATAATTAATGTACGCTGAGGGTGAATGGGACCGGCGTTTACCAGGGTAAGGCTGTCAATGATTTCGCGAGGTTCTTTGGTGTCGGCGAAAAACTGTTTTAACCCCGGTTGTTTTTCGAAATTGAAGTAGGCAGTGCTATCAAAGAAAGACTGGCCAAATTGTTTCAAAACGTAAGTTTTACCAACCTGCCTGGCGCCCTGGAGGATAAGCGGTTTGCTTCGGGGATTGTCCTTCCAGGTAACCAATTGTTGTAAAATATCCCGGTTAATATGCATAAATCACATTTTAAGTGCCGATAGTGTGAATAAAATCACATTTTTGGCAGTTATCTGTGGCAAAGGTACTGTAAGTTTTGTATCTGCAAAAAAAACCGAACGAAAAATCCTTTCTGAATTTTTTCAACTATCAAATTTCAGGATCCCTCTGCCATACCGAAGCCCGGCCCGAGCCTATTTCATTAAACCAGCCAGGCCTTCTACGAGCTGTTGATGACTGATAAACTGATCAACCAACGGATTAGCCAGCGAAAAAGCCTGCACCTTCACTTTTTTTCCTTTCAGTGCCAATAACCCTAAGTCCTCCAAATCCCAATCCTGCCTGAGGCTTTGACGCACTTCCGCCGACATCACCAGCGATTTTTTTACCTGTCGCGTAAGCCCTTCCAGCCGCGCGGCAATATTTACCGGATCGCCTATGATAGTGAAATCCATCTTTACCGAAGAACCTAAATTGCCTTCCACCACCGCTCCTTTAGAAAGGCCAATGCCACAATAGAGCAGGCGCAGCACACTATCGGAAGGCGCCGCTTGCCGCAAGCGCTCAAGTTCTTCCAATATCTCCAGGCTGGCCTGAACAGCCACATCTGCCTGATCCGGCTCAAAATAGGCCAACACACTGTCGCC